>JAESRU010000047.1 GCA_016764455.1 Hyphomicrobiales bacterium
CGACGGCTTCCAGAAGGCGGGCCGGGGCATCCTGGCCGCGCATACGTTTTGCAGCCAGTTTTTTCATGTCAGCGATAAATTCGTCGTCGTACCCTTTGGTGTCGACTTTCATTTCGCCGCAACGGCGCGGGCCAGCACCGTTTTCCAGCAATTCACGGGCATAGGCGATCGCGCCGTCGCGCAGGTCACCTTCGATGATGCGGTCCAGCAGGCCAAGTTCCATTGCTTTGTCTGTGCTGATGGGGCCGATGCCGAAAATCATTTCGACGGTTGCTTTGGCACCAATCAGGCGGGGCAATCTTTGAGACCCGCCTGCACCGGGGATAATCCCCAGAGACAATTCCGGCAAGCCCATGCGGGCTGTTGCCGTTGCGCAGCGATAATGGCATGCCAAAGCTGCTTCCAGGCCACCGCCGAGAGCCGTTCCGTGCAGGGCGGTGACAATCAGTTTCTCGCTGTTTTCCATAACACGATAGACATCATGGTAGGCCGGTTCGCCGACGCCGGTATTGAATTCGTTGATGTCTGCGCCAGCCATATAGGTGCGCCCGGCACACAATAGAACAATCGCTTTGACCTCTGGGTCAGCAATTGCTGCCTGGAAGGTCTCCAAAAGCCCTGCCCGGATTTGATAGTTGATGGCGTTAACGGGTGGCAGGTCGATGGTGATTTCGGCGATTCCCTCATCAACGGCGAGTGAAACAACATTGCTCATGTAATTTTCCTTTGTATGTGGTTTTGTGACCCTGTCTGGCGGGTCATCCAATTTTTATGACGGTGCGGGGTGGCTTGTCTGACAGAAGACCGCCGATAAGGTTAGCGCGGTGGGCAAGTGCAGCGCGCTGGTTGATGTATCCTTTGTCGGTAATTTCGTCAGCATCGATTTGGGGTGGTTCAGCCAATAAAATGACGCGCTTTATGACCCTGCTGGAGCCGCCCGCGGTGGCGTTAAAGTTGCTCAAGCGCTCCGCAATATGAGCGCGAACTTTGGGGTCTTTGATCAGCGTCGCCATATCGGCGTCTGCGCCCAGACCTGAAATTTCCTGACAACCGGATAGAGATGGCCAGGCAAGGATGCCGAGAAAATCCTTGTTGTGCCCACACACCACCAGATCCTGGAGGGCTGGTGCGCATGCCGCCACGACATCTGTCCGCAACAAACCCACATTGACCCAGGTGCTGGTGGCCAATTTGAAATTCTCAGAAAGCCGCCCGTCAAAGATCAGACCTTTTGAGGGATCATCGGGGTCGAGCAGGCGCATGGCGTCACCAAATTTGAAGAACCCGTCTTCATCGAGACTAGAGGCGGAGAGTTCTGGGTCGCCCAAATAGCCTGGAGACATGGAGGGGCCTTTGGCGCGAATTTCCAGCTTGTCGCCCATCGGTGCCAATTTAATCTCGCATCCCGGCATTGGCGCACCCACATTGCCAAGCTGGCTGCCATGCCAGTGAGAGAATGTCAGGGATGGGGCGGATTCTGTTGTGCCAAACCCGGAGGTCATAGCGATGCGTTCGCCGGTGGCCTTAAACGCCACATGTTCGATCCGGTCCCAAAGGTCTTGGGTTAAAGCCGCGCCCGCGTACCAGATGAATTTAATATTTTTGAAGAATTTTTCCCGAAATACTTTTTCGCGTTCCAGATATGGCAGGAGCGCAGCAAACCCAGCAGGTACATTGAAATAGAGGGTTGGAGAGATATCGCGCAAATTTTCAAGAGTTTGATCGAATAATCCCGGCACCGGCTTGCCGGTATCGATATAATAGGATCCGCCATTGCAGAGCAGGGTATTGAAAATGAAGTTTCCTGCCGCCGTGTGGTTCCAGGGCAGCCAATCCACAATAATTGGCGGTTCGTCTGAGAGGAATTGAAGCGTTTGGCTGGTCATTTGTTGATTTGCACAGAGCATGCGGTGGGTGTTGATGACACCTTTGGGAGTGCCGGTGGAGCCAGACGTAAACATATATTTGGCGATATGATCAGGGGTGACGGCGGCGAAAGCTTTGTCAACGTCGGGTCCTGGTGCCACCGACAGTAATTCGCTGAACAAGATTGTTTCCAACCCGAGGACCGGGTTTTTCGCCACGACGATATCGGCGTTGCTTGTGTCTAAAACTTTCAAAGCTCCTTCGAATTTTACACCGTCTTCAGCGAAAATCATGCCCGGGTTCAACAGCTTGGAAATTGGTATCAGTTTGGAGAAATCCCGGCTTACCAATGAATAGGATGGCGAAATCGGAGATACCGGGATGCCTACCTGCATGGCGGCGATTGCCAGCAGGGCAAAATTGATGGARTTTTCMGAGAGGATCATGAYYGGATTTGYATGGTCCAATCTGCGATCAAGCAGGAATTGTGAGATTGCGTCGCAAGCCACCTTTGCCTCGGCATAGGTGATCGTGCGCCATCCACCGCTGCCATCTCGCTCGGCCAAATAGACTTGATCAGGACGCTGCTTCGCCCAGCGGCGTAGCCAAACGCCAACTTGGCGATCATAATCCAGAAGCGGATCTTTGGACWTGAGTAGCATGCTGCCATCGGCCAAYCGGGTCACTGCAACGGCGGGCTTTGCCAGAGCAACCGGCCGCAGTTTTGCCTTCTCAATTTTTTCAGAAATATCGTAGGTCAAATTTTGTCTCTGATTGCTGGTTTGCGAAATCAGTTTACATTTGTTTTATAATTTGTAAAATTATTTCAGAAACAGCTGTTGAAGAGATAGTTGTCAGATCGATTTGAAGAGTGAAATCAGGATCGCTATGGAGCCCAAAATCAGTTCCGTTTCATCAAATGCAACAGATACCGGTTCTGTGCCTGGAACTGGAAAAATTGTTGATCTGGGGCGGAAGTCCGGGAAGCGGCGCGCTGAAATTATTGAGCAAGCCGACCGGCTGTTTGTGGCAAAGGGATTTCACAATGTTTCCTTTGACGATATTGCCGCTGAGATCGGGATAAAGCGTGAGGCGCTTTATTATTATYTCAAAAACCCTTCAGACATTCTGTACGAGATTGTGAAGCCTGAAATGGAGCAATTGATCGAGCGGCTGGAGCTGATTACCGGCTCGGAACTGCGTCCTGTCAGCAAGCTTTTTCTCGCTATTGAATCTCACATCAAGGTTTTTCACAGAACCACACTGGATGCCATTAATCTCTGCAATAGCGCGATTTATGATGATAAATTTGGACATCTCCATGTCGCCTTCCGGCCGTTCTATAAGCGCTATGAGGATTTGTGGATAGAGATTTTGGCGAGTGAAGAAGGCAAGGACTTATTCAACGAACCGGGTAATCCGAAGATCGTTGTTTTCGCGATCCTTGGCATGTGCAACTGGATGGTCAGGTGGTTTGATGACGATGGCGAATTGGACCTGGAAGAGGTGGCCAGAATTTTCTTTTCGATGACCGGATTTGGATTACTTGGGCGCATTGAGGGCAAGAAGCCGACGTTTGAAGCCATACTTGGTTCCGGCATTGAGGAAATAGAAGCTTTCAAGTTGGTGCATGGGACACGATGATCAAAACCTTATTTGATCAGGGAACCTGGATGCCAGCAGATGACGTAGATATTCGTTTGGGAATTTGCCCCGATCCGATTGAGGTCATGYTAAAAAATATAAAGCCAAAAATGGCTTTAATTTTTATAATATGTAAAAAMTGAAGTATGAAATTTGAACAGGCCAGGACGAGAAAATGAATATTGATGATCTAATCGCGATTGATTTCCACACCCATGCGGAAGAGCCGTGCTGCCAGTCGCGCGACGATGGTTACAACGAATTTCATGCCGGGATGGGGGAATATTTTGGCTCTGGCCGGTCCTATCCGCCGGACATGCATGAAACCGCTGATTATTTTCGCGCCCTCAAAATTGGCTGTGTGATTTTTCCTGTTGATGCCGAGCGTGAAACCGGGTTTCGCCGCTATTCCAACGAGGAAGTCGCAAAAATTGCGGCCGAGAATGACGATATCATGATCCCCTTTGCCTCTATCGATCCGGCAAAAGGAAAAATGGGCGCGCGTGAGGCGCGGCGTCTGGTTCGTGAATTCGGCGTGCGCGGGTTCAAGTTTCATCCGACCATGCAGGGCTTTTACCCAAACGACAGAAGCGCCTATGTGCTTTACGAAGCTATCCAGGATGAAGGCGCAATTTCTCTGTTCCATACCGGGCAAACGGGCGTCGGGTCGGGGATGCCGGGCGGCATGGGAATGCGGATCAAATATTCCAATCCGGTCTATCTGGATGATGTGGCCGTTGATTTCCCGGATATGCCGATCATCATGGCGCATCCCTCTTTCCCCTGGCAGGATGAAGCGCTTTCGATCGCCAGCCACAAGCCCAATGTCTATATCGACTTGTCTGGGTGGTCGCCGAAATATTTCTCTGAAAACCTGGTGCGGTATTCAAATTCGCTGTTGAAGCACAAAGTCCTGTTCGGGTCAGACTGGCCAGCAATTACGCCTGACAGATGGCTCGCGGATTTTGAAAAAATCAATATCAAGGACGAAGTCCGCCCGCTTATTTTGAAGGAAAATGCCCGCAAACTCCTTGGTCTTTAAGGTGAAACTTCAAATATATACGGGCAATTTCTGGGCTCGTGGGACGCTCTAGCTGTGCCTTGATGGATGTGTACGGAGATTCATTTTCTTTGCACGTTATCATCTTCTATGTATACATTGGGATGAAATGAAGCTCGCTGTCTCAATTTGGCGGCTTGGGTTTCCAATGTAGGCAAGAATATTGAACAGGCAGAATTCGACCGGATACAAGTGTCGGCGCGCCTTTTTTCGAGGGGAAGGTGTATTGTAGTTTTATCACGTTTTAGGCCAAAAAATGCGCGTGAAAATGTTGTGTCACCACAACAATTAGCACCGCTATTGCAGGGGGCGTCGATTGAAGTATTGCCGCGCACTGCAGCCAAGATCGAGAGCTTTCCGGCTTTGTTGCCAAAAGGCACACGTGTATACA
This sequence comes from Hyphomicrobiales bacterium, assembly GCA_016764455.1. Lineage (GTDB taxonomy): Bacteria > Pseudomonadota > Alphaproteobacteria > Rhizobiales > NORP267 > NORP267. Next base: position 4,962 of record JAESRU010000047.1, read on the forward strand.
TAGCGCATATTGACGGAACGCCGCTGGAGGAAATGGTAGCGACAGCGAAGCGCATTTCTGCTGACGGGTTTGCCGTTATGCCGCATTTTCCGGCCCGTCTGATCAAGGATGAAGCGACCCTGGCAGACTGGATTGCCCGGTATCAGGGGGAGGCTGGCATTGAGGAAGCTTTGTTGCTGGCCGGTGGGCCTGCCAGACAAGTTGGCGAATTGCACAGTTCAATCCAATTGATGGAATCCGGGCTTTTCGACAAAGCCGGTTTCAAGCGACTGCATGTGGCTGGGCATCCTGAGGGAAACAAAGATATTGACCCGGATGGATCGACAACCAATCTCTCGTCAGCTTTGCACTGGAAGCAGGAATTTTCTGCGCGCACAGACGCCGAAATGGCGATTGTCACACAATTTGTGTTTGATGCGGATCCGGTGATCGCCTGGGCGCAAAGCCTGAAAGATATGGGCGTGGATATTCCTATTCATGTGGGCGTGGCCGGGCCTGCCAAACTACAGACCCTGATCAAATTTGCCATGACGTGCGGTGTTGGTGCGTCGATCGGCGTTCTTAAAAAGCGCGCGATGGATGTGAGGCGACTATTGTTGCCCTATGAGCCGACGGAAGTTTTGAGCGGCCTTGCAGCCCACAAAGCGGCTAATCCCGACAGCAATATTGCGCAAGTGCATTTCTTCCCTCTTGGCGGCATCAAGAACAGCGCCGGATGGATCGCGGAAAATGGCGGCGCGCCGATTGTTGGAGCCAGCGCGTCATGAGCAAGGCGGGCGCAAATACCCATGCTACCAGAGCGCTTGTTGAATTGCGGGAGCGTATTCTGACCGGTGAATTTGGTGTCGGGATGCGGCTCTATGAGGTGCCTGTTGCCGAGCAACTTAAAATTTCAAGAACCCCGGTCCGGGACGCTTTTGGACGGCTGGCTGAAGAAGGGTTGTTGGATCGGCTGCCAGGTGGTGGTTATGCAGTCAGGACCTTTAGCGTTGAAGATGTGATTGATGCGATCGAGTTGCGCGGTGTGCTGGAGGGAATGGCGGCGCGTCTGGCGGCAGAGCGTGGACCTGATCCTCATAAACTTGAGACCATGCAGAAAATCGTTATCGCGATTGATGGATGTTTCTCCGGCGAAGATGTGAATATCGGCAGATATTCCGAATTGAATTCGGACTTTCATGAAGCGCTTGCCGGTTTAGCCGGTAGCCGCACCATCCAGCGGGAAATTGAGAGGGCGACAAAATTGCCGTTTGCTTCGCCCGCAGCGTTTCTGCCCGAAAATGCGCGGTATTTCCCCCAAACCCATTCTTTCCGAAGCGCCCAGGAGCAGCATCGCGCATTGGTGGTCGCAATCGAAGCCCGGGAAGGAACGCGCGCAGATGCGATTGCCCGGGAACATGCGCGAATCGCGCGGCACAATCTTGAATATGTCCTTGGTGAGGATGTCAATTTTGATCAGCCCCTGCCTGGGTTGGCCTTGATCGTAAATTGAATGGCCGTGGCAGATTATGAAATTCAGTATTTTGATGCTTTGATGTATGCATAAAAATTGGAAAACTGCACAAGAATAGGGTTTACCCTTGAGTTTGGCAATGATAATGGAAATTATGTATACATATTGGAGGAATTAGCATGACACTCAAGAGTCTCGAAGACGTATTGAAAGCGAAGAATGATACTGTTGGCCTGCTGCGGAATTCGCGGATTGGCATGTATGTATATCCGGTTGTGGCACCGGAATTCACCAATTGGCGCGATGAGCAGCGGGCATGGCGCCATTCTGCTGTTCTATTCGATCAATCCCATCATATGGACGAACTCTTGGTTGAAGGGCCGGATTCAAGAGCTTTCCTGGAAAGCCTAGCGATCAACTCTTTCGCGAAATTCCCGGTCAACAAGGCCAAGCATTTCGTCCCGGTTTCTCATTCCGGCCATGTCATTGGCGACATGATTATTTTCCACGAAACTGAAGGCAGCTATAATCTGGTTGGCCGTGCACCGACCGCAAACTGGATTTTGTACAACGCCCAGCTCGGCAATTTCGACGTAACGCTGAAGCACGATCCGCGCTCCCCGTCGCGCCCTGATGGCAAGAAGGTCAACCGGGTTCATTACCGGTTCCAAATCCAGGGACCGAATGCCGACGCCATTCTCGACAAGCTGAATGGCGGGCCGGTACAGGAAATTAAATTCTTCAGTATGGACTGGATCAATGTTGCAGGCCGCAAGGTTCGTGCATTGCGCCWCGGTATGGCCGGAGCACCAGGTCTTGAACTTTGGGGGCCTTACGAAGAGAAAGATGAAATCCACGCRGCCATCGTAGCCGCTGCCGAAGGCCAGGACATGTATCTGGTCGGGGCGCGGGCTTATTCGACCAATACGCTCGAATCCGGTTGGATACCGTCTCCGCTGCCAGCCATCTATACCGGCGAAGAAATGGCTGGGTACCGCGAATGGTTGCCTGCGACGTCCTATGAAGCTACCGGCGCGATTGGTGGCAGCTATGTTTCCGACAATATCGAGGATTATTACACCAATCCTTACGAGCTGGGTTACGGCATCTATATCAAGAACGACCATGACTATGTCGGTCGGGCAGCGTTAGAAAAAATGAAGGATCAGCCGCAGCGCAAGAAAGTGACTTTTGAATGGAACTCCGAAGATCTGGTCAAAATCATCGCGTCGGCATTTGATCCTGATGGTGAAATGTACAAATGGGTGGATTTCCCGCAGCCTAATTATGCATCATCAAGTTTTGACCGAGTCATGAATGGCGACAAAGTGGTTGGCCTTTCCATGTTCAACGGTTTCAGCTTCAACGAACGCGCCATGCTGTCGCTTGGGGTTGTCGATCCTGACGTTCAGGTTGGTGACGTGTTGACGATGGTTTGGGGTGAGCCGGACGGGGGCTCAGGAAAAACCTCGACAGAGCGGCACAAACAGACCGAGATACGGGTCAAGGTTTCCCAAGTTCCTTATGCACGGGAAGCACGTGAGAATTATGCAGAGAGCTGGCGTACAAATGCTTCGTAAGCCAGTATTTAGGGATTTCCGGGAGCGCGAAAGCTCCGGGAAATCCCATGAATGGCGGACAAACAGAAAAATCTGACCGCCTTTATAGACGACAATGGGAGGAATAAAAAATGAACTTTCAATTGATTTATAAAGCCATGCGTGTTGGCCTCGCCGCCATTTGCGCGAGTGCCATGATGATGGTGCTGGCGCAAGCCGAAACGCTGAAATTGGCGCATTTTGTGCCACCAGCACATACCTTTACGGGCGCGATTGTTGATCCGCTCGTAAATGGCGTAAATACAGCGACTGGTGGATCCCTTGAAATTCAGGTCTATCCAGGTGGTGAACTTGGCAAGGGCCCGGTTGAGCAATATGTGCGTGCCGTAAACGGTGTTGCTGACATTACCTGGGGCCTGGCTGGATACACATCCGCACAATTTCCACTTTCCATGATCGTCGAGTTGCCTGGTGTCGTTGGTACGTCTGGCATGGGTTATGAAGCGATCTGGAATGCTTACGAAGATCATCTGACCGGAGAATTCCCTGGTACGCGCCCGCTTGCCCTCTGGACCAGCGAGCCGATGCTTTTCATCATGAAAGACAAGGAAATTCGTACCGTTGCTGATCTGGCCGGTCTGAAAATCCGCGTTTCTGGTGCGGTTCCAGCCCGGGTTATCGAAGCTCTTGGCGCAACGCCTGTTCATATGCCTGCACCGCAAATGTATAACGCACTGCAAACCGGCCTTGTTGACGGCATCATGACTGGCGCCAGCGCCATCCATGACTTCCGTCTGAGTGAAGTTGCCAACATTTACACAGAAGGTCCGAGCCTCGGCAACATTCTGTTCTTCGTGGTGATGAACGAAGCCACCTATAGCGCGCTGCCTGCAAACGAACAGGCTGCCATTGATGCCAATTCCGGTCTTGAATTGTCAAAATCGGGTGAAGACAACTGGAACCGGGTTGCTACTGAAACCATGGCGGCTCTGCGGGCAGATCCCAACAAGATGGTAATCAGCCTGACGGGCGACGACGCTGCGGCATTTGATGTCATCACTTTGGCAGTTCGAGATGCGGTTGTCAGCGAATTGGATGCCAATGGTTTGGCAGCCTCCGCGGTATTGTCTGCGATGACTGGACAATAGGCTGACGGTGACGCTGGTATGTTTGATCGTACCCGAAAAATAGTCGACAGGCTGGTTGGCCTGTCGGCGCTCGTCGGGGCGCTCGCTCTGGTCGTTACCACGATGGTTGTCATTGCCGACGTGATCGGTCGGTACTTTGGCGCCCCGCTTTATGGAGCGCAGGATATCGTTCAAATGTCCGCGCTCTTTGTCGTGTTTGGCGGGATGGCCTATTGCGAGCGTCGTGGCGGACATATCAGTGTCGATTTGCTGGAAGCTTCGTTCAGCCCTGCATTCAACAAAAAGTTGACGATCATTGGCAGCCTGTTGGGTGCCTTGGTTTTTGCGCTGATCGCGTGGCAGACTTTTGAAGCCATCAAGCTCTCACACATGTTGAATATGGCTACAAATATACTTTATTTGCCACGGGCACCTTTTCAGTATGCCATTGGAACTCTGACTGGAATTACCAGCTTGGCGATGGCGGTGACGGCGATGGGACTTATTCTTGAAAAACCGGACAATGGTTCAGACAGTGCGGCGAAATGAGTCCTGAATTCATTGGCCTTTTGGGGATAATTTCCCTATTTTCGATGCTGGCGCTACGTGTGCCGGTGGCATTCGCCATGTTCATTGTCGGCATTGTCGGCGTATCAGTGTTGAACAGTACGAGAGCCGCTTTGTCGCTGCTGGCATCTGAAAGTTTTACCCTGGCTTCGAGCCACGAATTAATCGTGATCCCGCTTTTCATCCTGATGGGAAATATCGCTACTGAATCCGGCATGAGCAGAAAATTGTATGACGCGGCCTATGCCATGATCGGGACAATCCGGGGTGGGCTGGCGTCTGCAACTGTAATTGGCTGCGCGGGATTTGCTGCTTTATCAGGATCATCGGTTGCCTCCGCCCTCACAATGGGGCGGGTGTCGCTGTCCGAGATGAAGCGGTTCAATTATTCGCCGCGTCTTTCAACCGGGGCTGTTGCGGCCGGTGGTACGCTTGGCATTCTTATTCCGCCTTCGACCGGGTTTGTGCTTTACGCAATCCTGACCAGAGAATCTATTGGTCGGCTGTTTCTGGCGGGCGTTTTGCCGGGTCTGCTTTTGACATTCATGTTTGTGACGACGATCTGGATTTTGACCTATTTCAAACCGGAATTAGGGCCTCCTGGTCCATCTAGAACATTGCGTGAAAAAGTAAAAGCGTCGCTCGGGGCTTTGCCGATTGTGATCATTGTTCTGATGACCATTGGCGGTATTTATTCTGGTATTTTTTCGCCCGTTGAGGCTGCTGCCGTCGGCGTTGGTCTCACCATATTGGGTGGCACTTTGGCTGGTTCGCTGAATGTCCCGAAATTCATCAATGCGTTGAAAGACAGCGTGTCGACGACTGCGACCGTCATGCTGATCCTGATCGCGGCCCATGTGATCGGGCCGTTTCTGGCGCTCAGTCATATGCCTGCATTTGTCGGGGAGTTCCTGACCTCGCTCGATATTGGCCGGTACGGTATCCTGGCGCTGATCCTGATCACCTATCTGGTTCTCGGGTGTTTTATGGAAGGGTTTGCGATGATGGTTCTGACCCTGCCGATTTTCTTCCCCGTCATTGTATCGCTTGGCTTTGACCCGATCTGGTTTGGCGTTGTGGTGGTGATGGTGCTTGAGATGGGGCTGATAACGCCGCCTGTGGGGATCAATGTTTTCATTGTGAAATCAGTAGCGCCGGACGTGCCGCTCAAGGAAATTTTTATCGGCGTGTTGCCATTCCTCATTGCGATGATCATAGCCATGATTTTTATCGTCATGTTCCCGTCGATCGCATTGTATCTACCCAACACAATGATCGGTTGATTGGCCTGATTTCTCACTATAAAAAAGACCGTGTCTGAGATACAGACACGGTCAATTTATCAAATTCTCAAGAATGCTTGATGCTTAATCTATGCATTCCAAAAGCATTGTCCCGGCACCGGTATTTGATATCGGGATATGGTAATTCTTGTGAAGTGGCGTGACCTTTTCACTGAGCGCGCCGCGCATCATCATCCACATCAGGAATTCGGTACCTTGCGTACCGGCCTGGCGGACCAGTTCATGACGAGAAATTTTCGTCAATTCCTCCGGCGCGGTGACGATTTTCTCCATGCACATCTCATCAAATTCTCTGTTGATGTGACCGGCACGTTCGCCGTCTAGCTGATGCGACATGCCTCCGGTTCCAAGCACAACAACCTTGATGTCTTCCGGGTAGGAGCGGATTGCCTTGCCAAGCGCCTTGCCGAAATTCAAAGCCCGTTTCAGGGTTGGAATTGGATGCTGGACCGTATTGGCGCTGATCGGAATCGCACGTGGCATTTCGGGATTGTGCGGTGCGCCGGGCCAGAATAATTGCATTGGCACGGTAAAGCCGTGATCGACCGCCAATTCCTGACATGAGGTAATATCAAATTCGTCCGCAACCATGCCTTCGATGATATGCCAGGATAATTCCGGGGCACCGGGGAAGGGGTCCAGTTTTGGTATGCCCCAGCCTTCGTCTTCGTTGATATATTCATGCGCCGCGCCGATGGCGAAGGTCGGCATCTGGTCCAGGAAGAACCCGAGACCATGATCGTTGTAGATGTTGATGACAATATCGGGTTTTTGATCGTGGAGCCATTCGCGAATAGGCGGGTAGCCATCGAAAAATGGCTTCCAATAGGGATCAACAAATGACTCATTGGCAATCGCATTGCCAACAGCCGGGATATGGGATGTGGTTATCCCACCAATAATTTTGGCCATGGTTTAATCTCCTTGCCGCATTAATTTTTCTTTGAAAGCTTCAACGCTCATGCCGGTTTGCTGGGCACCGATATCCTGAACGCCGAGCTTGTAAATTCCGGCAAATTTGGCGAGGTAATAAATGTTCCCACCTGCCGCAATCAGGGCCAATACGTTCTTGTCACGGCATGCCTGTTTTTGCTCTTCGTTGAGCTTGAATTTGTCGTGATAGGCTTCGGGGTCGGCCAGATATTCTTCGCGCGCTTCGGCAGCATTGAATGAAAAGCACATCTTGTTCAGCGCATAGCCTTTCATCGCCATTTTGCCGTCAAACAGGGTCGTACCCGGTATCTGCGTATGAGAATCGAATTCGGTGATTTCCATGATCTTTCTCCTTATTGCTCGTTTTTATTCCAGTAAAGCCGCATCGGATTTTCAACCAGCAGCGCCCGCTGCGCAGGCTCCGATACGGCAATTCTCGGGATGACATCGACCAGCATGCCGTCATCCGGCATGTGGGATTTCATATTCGGGTGAGGCCAGTCGGTACCCCAAAGCACACGATCCGGAAAACTTTCAACCAATAGCCGGGCGAATGGAATGACATCGTCATAGGGCGGTCCCTGGATTGTGAGCCGCTCGGGGCAGGACACTTTGGTCCAGAAATTTTCATTCTCCGCCAGCAGGGAAACGAATTGCTGGAAATCTTTGTGATCGACGCCTTTGGAAACATCGGGTCGGCCCATATGGTCAACCACCACAATGCCAGGCAATTGTTTCAGGAACGGGATCAGGTCCGCCAAATCGGGCGCTTCGAAATAAACCACGATGTGCCATCCGAGTTTGACCACCCGTTCGGCGATGCCAAGAAATACATCTCGTGGGGTGGCGTCCACCAGGCGTTTTACAAAATTAAAGCGGACGGCGCGAACCCCGGCTTTGTCCATTTTTCGCAATTCGTCGTCGCTAATGTCGGGGTCGACAATGGCGACACCGCGGGCCAGATCACCGGCCGCTAGTAGAGCATCAACGAGGGCATCATTGTTGCGCCCGTGGCACGATGCCTGAACAATAACATTGCGCGAAAAACCCAAATGATCGCGAAGCGCAAACAACTTTTCTTTGGGCGCGTCGGAGGGTGTGTATTTGCGTTCTGGTGCGTAGGGGAATGTGTCAGCCGGCCCGAACACATGACAATGAGCGTCAACTGAGCCTTCTGGCGGTGTGTAAGCCGGTTTCGACGGGCTTGGGTGAAATGGTCTATAGTCAGCGTCCATAATGCTTCTTTTCCTCAATGCGCAAAAACAATGCCGTCAAACAGTTTGCGGGCTGTACGCAGGATCGCTGTGCTCGCTACCGCAYCGTTGGTATCAATTTCAGCGATGATCGTGGTCTCGCCGGTTGGATGTTCGATTTGCAGATGCTTGGTATTTCCATCAGGAATTTTTGCCATATCGGCAGCGGGTGATCCGTCCAGCAGGCAGGCGGTGGCGACACTGACCGCCCCCAAAACACCGATTGAAGCGTGGCAACGGTGAGGGATAAAGGTCCGGGTGGAAATCGTGCCGCCGTCTTTCGGGGCGCTGACCATGGTCATTTTAGGCACGGTTTTTTCTGTCACATTACCGAGATTCATCATTGGTCCGGCAATGAGCCGAATGGCTTCCAGTTTTTTGCGCAAGGCTGTATCGGCTTCCAGATMTTCGCGGGTCTCTGAACCGGAAATACCCATATCGGCAGCGCGCATAACGACACACGGCATGCCGTTATCGATCATGGTGACGTCAACGCCCTCGATAACATCCATCACGTTGCCGGTTGGCAGCAAGGATCCACAGGATGACCCGGCGGTATCGCGAAACTCGATCGGGATAGGGCTAGAGGTGCCCGGTACGCCATCGATCCGGGCGTCGCCCTCATACGATACTTTGCCGCCGGGTGTTTCCACCATGGCAGTGGCTGTCAGTCCGGTATTTTCCATGAAAATCGATACAGGTGTTGTGCCATCCTTGGCTTCTAAAAGAGCCGCCGTACGTTCGGGGTGATAAGTCATCTTGTGACCATCAATCTGATAACGATCCGTCATATTCTTCTAACCTTAGTTTTATAAAATCCTGGGTCAGGATTTAAGTTCTAATTGTATATCCAGCGGCGCAGGCATCGTCGTAAAACATCTGCACGGTTTCCAGACAAAATTGATCCAAGTCTTTATCGACC
>JAESRU010000169.1 GCA_016764455.1 Hyphomicrobiales bacterium
CTCGATCTCACGGCCAAGGCTGACATAGTCGTTTGGGCTTTGAGCATGGGTAACGCGGGCGGTGTCCTGTTCAATGATCGGACCTTCGTCTAGATCAGCTGTGACATAATGCGACGTCGCACCGATTAGTTTTACGCCTCGCTCGAATGCCTGCTTATAAGGGTTGGCACCTTTGAACGACGGAAGGAAAGAATGGTGAATGTTGATGATCCGGCCGGACATAAGAGTGCAAAGCTCTTCTGAAAGAACCTGCATGTAACGGGCCAATACGATCAATTCGGTCCCGGTATCTTCCGCCAATGCTATCAGCTGTGCTTCGGCCTTGGATTTMGTCTCTTTGGAAACAGGGATATAGTGAAACGGGAGGTCATGATTAACAACGACCTTTTGGTAAGTCATGTGATTGGAAACGACCCCGACGATCTCGATGGGCAAAGCCCCGATCATCCAACGGTAGAGAATATCATTTAGACAATGTCCAAAATTGGACACCATCAAAAGCACCTTGGTCTTGACGTCTCTATCGACAATATTCCACGCCATTGCAAATTGTTCGGCCACAATCGTAAAAYCCGCGCGGAGAGTTTCAAGGTCCACAGCGTCAATTGAGTCGAACGAAACCCGCATGAAGAATTTTCCGGTCTCTGCATCGTCAAATTGAGCGGCATCGGTGATATTGCACCCCTTGTCTGCCAAATATCCAGTGGCAGCTGCAGTGATGCCGCGGCTGACAGGGCATTGAATTGTWAGAATATAGCTCACGTTTTTCCTCCAAAGTGTTGACCGCCTATGTATCAACATTAATTTTACGATGAATTCCGGCAGAACGGACAATGTCAGCGACCAAATGTTCGCGCCGGTAAGCCATGATATGAATACCTGCTACTCCGGGAATGTCCCGTATCATTTCGATAAGTTCGACGCAAATCCTCTGGCCCTCGGCTCCAGGATTATCAGCGTTCTCCATCCGGTCGATTATAGCGTCAGGAATATGGACCCCCGGCACATTGCTGCGCATCCAGCGCGCCGCTCTGGCCGATGCAAGCGGGCCAACGCCAGCAAGAATGAAGGTCTTTTCGTCAAGGCCCAAATCTCTCACCCGAGCCATGAATCTTTCGAACAGGGGGATGTCGAAGATATAATTGGTTTGGATAAAATCAGCCCCCGCCCGCACCTTCTTTCCCAACCGTTCGGCTCGCCATTCCAGCGGTGCAACGCAAGGGTTTTCGGCGGCCCCGATGAACAACCGGGGCGGGTAGGAAAGTTTGCGCCCGGACAAGAACATGCCCTGGTCGCGCATCGTCTTAATTGTCCGCACCAACGAGATGGAGTCGAAGTCAAACACGGGCTTCGATCCCGGTTGGTCGCCAACGCCAACCCCGTCTCCAGTCAGGCACAATACATTGTGCACGCCTAACGCCGCAGCGCCAAGAACATCACCCTGAATGGCTATCCGGTTCCTGTCTCGACAAGATATTTGATACACTGGCTCATGACCCGCACGCGTCAAAAGTGCCGAGATGCCGAGCGAGGACATATGGCAGTTCGCGCCCGAAGCATCTGTCGCGTTGATTGCATCAGCGACATCGATGAGTGGCGAGGCGGCGGTGTAAACATCTCCCGGATCAGCGCTGTCGGGCGGATTCAGTTCCGCAGTGATTGCAAATGCTCCGCTGCGCAACACGCGCTCGAGATTGCCGTCTGAAACGAACCCGGCGGGCGGTGCCTGTCTTTCGACGATGGGTGAGGGCTGCATACTTAACGCCTCCTGCGTCGTGCAGTGGTTTGCGGCTCATGTGCCAGAGGCGCAGTTGCAGGTTCGTTGCTACGAGCGCTTGGAAAGGCCCTGGCTAGGGCATTGCGGGGGCCTTCCTTGGCTTCACTCAGGTTTTGAGCTTTCTCGCGCGCGACACGCAACCAAGAGGACGACCCTTCCAGTGACCTGTCCACCGGGGGCAGGATTTCATGGATCCAATCTCCATGTTTCATGTGTCTGGCCCCGTCCCAAGCGAGGACCCAAACACATTTCATTTCAGGGGTGACCTCGCAATAGCCTCCCGGACGGACCCCACCACAGGGTCCATTGCGCAAACTTTTGGGGCAGTTCATCGGGCAAGACATGCCGGTCGAAGACAGCACGCACTGACCGCACATCCTGCAATCGAACAGGACCCCTTTAATCTGCTTTTCAATAAAGGCGACCGGTCGTTCTAGATGGCTATAGCCAATACGTATGAATAGAGGGTCGAGCGCGATCATCGCCTTCTCAAACAGGCTATAGATTTGTYCAAATGCACGCGACTGGCGCACCGCAAATAGTCTGATGGAATACATTGCACAGCTCCTTGATCCGCATAGCTCAGCCCGAGCCTGTACTGGTGGGCACAGGCCAAACTAAGGGTTCAATTTTCRGCTTAAGATACTAGCATCCTACAAGCAGACAGCATGCTAGGTGRGCCTAGCATGCTGTTGTCGATCCAAACGAAAGTTAGATGATGGCGCGCTGTTTTTCCTGCGCACTTTTTGAGTAGGGTGCAGCACAAACCCGCGCTCGGATCGTGGTCTGCTCATGACGCTCCACGTGCGGTTTGCGTGATCCACCATCGACTTCACCCCAAGTCAACACAACCTCCGTGCCGGGCGTCGCGTGGGTTTCGTCGATCCCACACAGTGACAGCATTGTGCGTTCATTTAAGTTCAGGCCGCAATACTGAGACATACCAACGCGATTTCCATCCGTAGACAACACCTCGTCAGCCTGTGGCCAACCAAAGTAGGAGGTCGGAAGTTCAATCGCCTTGTACAAAGGGCCGTCTGTAAATTGCGATCCGATAACCTTCATCACATCTTCGCGGTTCCACTCCAATACACGTTTGACCCGCTTGGGRCCCTTCAAACCGGCCTCAATTGCCTTGCTACCAATAAAGTCATGATCAAATTTGACCAGTTTTTCGTAACCSAGCGCTGAAGGYGTCCAATAATAATCTTCRATATTGTCTGTRTAGAGACTGCCRCCAAGYTGCATGTTGGCTTCCCAACTGTCRGCACCCAGCCATTCCCGGTAGGCTTGGTTTTCGTCCCCWGTGTAAATKCCRGGCAGCGGATAGGGAATCCARGCRTTTTCAAGCGGTGTACTATAATAGGTRCGCGTGCCKGCCTGATAGATGCCATGCTTTTCACCAGCCATCAGGATAGCGTCGCGCACCGTATCCATTTCGTCAAAAGGTCCAGAAATTTCGGCGCCCGCATGGCCTGCCATACCATGGCGCAACACATGCACCCGGCAGCCTGCAATTTTAACGTAGTCTGTATAAAAGAACTTGATCTCAGGGAAGCCGCCTTCGCAGACTTCATCCAGAATAGCACGGGCGTTAGGCCCTTCAATTTCAAAGCGGTATTTGGAGCGCTTGCCGTCCTTAGTGTAGGGCGTAGTGGGTTCAAATGTGATCTCGACGTCATAGTCTCCGGTTTCACCATGAAAGCGGACCCAATTCAGTACCGGCATGCCGCTGATTAGCTCAAATCCTTCATCTTCACCATAATAATGTAGAATGCAGTCGCCAATATGGTGTCCCTGYTCAGTGCAAGCGAARTAYTGCTTACCCCGGTTGGTTGCCAGGTTAGCAAAGGAGCAAGGGGTGAGGTTGGACAACAATTGCTGCGCGTCTTTGCCTTTCACATAAAGCACTGGCATGTGATGCGACTGGTCGAACAAAACCGCCGTTTCGCGCCAGCTACGTTGTTCATCGCGCCAATTAGAATATTCCGGCGCAATCAGAGACGCAAACAGACTGGTCCGCGATTTATGATATTGCGAGATCGTGTCGTTATAAAAATAATCGACCAAATTTTCTTTTGACTTGACCAAATCCTGTAGTGATTTCATTGGATTTCTCCTCCATTTTGAACTTTTTGAATTGTATTTTGGAATCCCATCATTTGAACTGTCTGGGAAGGAACGTGACGATTTCGGGGAACAGAACGATCACAAGCATCCCGATCAGAGTCAGGCCGACAAAGAGCCACGACGCCTGAAATATTTCTCTCATTGAAAGGTCAGGAGCGGCTGNTTTTWACGCGAACATAACGTATCCGAAGGGAGGTGTTATCGCGCCAAGCGTGATGTTTATGAGGAACAACACCCAGAACCAGACAGGGTCATAACCAAAGACTTTGATGATAGGCAGGTAGATGGGGATCAAGATCAACATAAGCCCAAGCTGGTCGATGAACATGCACAACAAGAACGGAAGCAAGAGCAATAAGAACAACATGAGCCATGCATTGATTTCCAGCGACGTGACCAGTCGGGTCAAACCGCCAATGGCACCTGTGAATGCGAGAAGCTGGGTGAACATTACGGCACTGACGAGGATCAGAAGAATGACCGCAGCCAGYTTGGCTGCCTCCGAAAAAGACTCGTAAAGCATTCGAAAGTTGAGCCGCCGGTAATAGGCCGCTGTCAGCAACCCACCGACAACACCCGTAGCAGCGGATTCAGAAGGTGTGGCAATGCCCAGCATTATCAGGCCAATCACCATGAAGATTATCAGGCTGAAAGGCAGCAAGCCAAAAACTGCCTTCAGTTTCTCGCGGGAAGTGACTGTAACCGCATCTTCCTCCGCCGGGGCCAGGGCCGGGTTCAGGTGGACCTTGATCATGCAGGCGAGAACGAAAAGTGAGGCTAGAAACAGGCCCGGCCCGACACCTCCAATGAGGAGAGAAGAAATCGAGACATCAGACAAGGTGCCAATAATGATGGCCAGGAGGCTTGGTGGAATGATGGGCGCCAGACACGCACCTCCAAGTATCGTGCCAATAGACAGGCGCGTGTCGTAACCTTTACTTTTCATGATCGGCAGCAGTGCCCGGCCCATCATAGCGCTGACCGCCATTGCGGACCCCGACAGAGCACCAAGGACAGTGGAGAGGCTGATGGACAGAATATACTGGCGTCCGCGCACCCGACCCACCAGTTTGTCGATCGAATCCATCAGGACTTGAACGCAGCCAGATCGAAACAGGATTTCCCCCAGTAAGATGAACAGCGGTATTGTACCCAAAGACGCCGTGGTCGAGGTGTCGAGCATGCTGTTTACAACTATGCTGAACCCCGCAGGACCAAGTAAGTNAAAAACACCACTTGCGATCACGACCAGAAAACCAAGGAAAATCGGCATTCCCGTTAGGAACAGCCCAATCAACAATACAAGACCCACGGAAAGYGGAATATACCAGTCCAACATGATGTTATCTCGCGCCGCCGCTCTTTGCGGGCTCAAGTGTGGTTAAAAAGCTCCGCGGACGCAGTGCCCGCACGGGCAGCAAAGCGCGTAGAAAATAAAGGGCCGAGCTAGCAAAGCCGTAGGTGATAAATATCGAAATCCACCACACTGGTACYGGGTGGTTCTGTTCGGTCAGAATRCCCATCGCGATTTGGCGAATATTTTCAGCCAGGCTCATCCATGAAATTAGGGCGCATATAGCAAACCCAGTCAGATTGACTAACACCTTCAACGGAGGAACCGCATTCGGGAAAAACTCGGGCACAAGATTGATTTCAATGTGCGATGTGCCGCGCGTTGCGTGAGGCACCATTGAAAACAAGGTTATGCAGAGCAGGTTCGAAAACGCGTCGTTTGCCCAATCCAGTGGATGATTTAGAAAGTACCGGCCGACGACTTCAGCGCAATAGATCACGACCATAATTGCGAGGCATAGAGTGCTGATCAAAAAGCCAGCATCCGTCAGGCCGTCGTGCAGACGCCCGAATATTGATATCGGTTTCATGTTGAGACACCCCAAGGGAGTTCCAGTGGGGGCATGCCCCCACTGGAATAATTAATGGAATTTTTTAGTCGGCGTCGCCATTGGCGCGCGCCATTTCCCGTAGTTCCTCTACACGGCTCGCTGACTGGGCATTACCGTCAATGGCGGTTTGCCAAGATCCAGCGATCAGCCTGGCGTTGATCTGATCGCTTACATCAGCGGGCAAGGTCGTCTCTCTCATTCCCAATGCCGTCAATTCATCAATTGTCTCATTTGACAACCGAACAAGTGTCTCGACACTGGAAATCTCTACYTGGTGGCCGCAGTCCAAAACGATCTTTTGGTCRGCYTCRTCCAGTGCGTTAAAACGATCAAGGTTCATGGCCATCACGAAGGGTGAGTTTCCAAAACGCGGGCGCAGCATGTAGTCAGCGACTTCATGCATTTTTGCGCGTTGCATTCCTGCAATAGGGTAGGCCGCACCGTCCACAACGCCCTTTTCAAGGGCAGAGTAAATTTCTCCTCCGGGAAGGTTCACCAACGATCCGCCGAGCGGTACCACCAATGGTTCATAGTAATTGTTGCCGCGAATTTTGAGCCCTTCAAGGGGTTGATCGCCCTCTGCTACTGGTTCGCGCAATATCAATTGATAAAAATCACTTGCACCTGTCCCCGAAGTCAGGGCGACCAGTTTCTGATTGAACCGTGCCATCTCCTCATCCGCAAAGTTCCAATAGCCCCTTTCGCGCCACATCTCTGAATTAGGTTCGAGCGCGAAGAAGGCAGAAGGCACACCAGTTGTGCCCAAAAAATAGATAGGTGTGATGAAGCTTACGTCGAAGATTCCGCGCGAAATTGGGTCGAACTGCTGGCTGGCAGGGATGACTTCAGGCCCACTAACTATATAGCTGAAACGGCCAGATGACGCCTCTTCGGTGCATTCCATAAAGGCGTTTGCGGTGGCCGCTGTTGGGTCAAACCGATCATTCCACGCCGTCAGCATACGCAACTGGACTGATTCCTGTGCATACACGGCGGAGCCCATTAATGCGGAAATTAACCCCGCAGCTGCTATGAATTTCATCTTGTGCATTTCTTTTCCTCCCAGATGTCGTGTGGTCAACGCCTTGCGATTAAGCGCTTTTTTTGGGCCCCGTGAGGGCAAACTATCCAGCACCACGACAATTGAATGCTGCGCTATTYCCCGAATTCTCGGGGCAGAATAATGGCCGCCTACAACGAAGTTATAATGCTGCAGTGGATCTCATCCTGGGGGTCAGCCTAAAGCACGGTTTGTTYAAAAGCAACATACAAGGAATAATCCTTGTATGATTTAAGGATTGATCCTTGTATTTATTTCGATTGCAATTACCCAACGAAGGCCTGGTGTCTTCTGTTTGAAGCGCTTAAAAAGTGGGGGGAGTTAGGTCTTCTGGCTAGGGGCAGAAGCGTTGGATGAAGGGGTGTCAACCGCAGCAGCCGAACTGTCCTCGGCAGCTTGTATCTCATCGTGAAGTGCARCAGGAGCTAATTTCCGCCACTCTTCCAGTACAGCAGCTCGATCGACTTCGAACGGCATCCAGCTGTCAACAAAAAACATACCCCGCAACAAATAGTGCGATAGTTCCACGAACCGCGCGGCTTGATCAGGGGCATGGCCCTGATGTGCAAATGTTTCAGCCCATAAGCCATCAAGCGTTCGCCGCGCTTTCCCTATAATGGGAAAAACAACTTTTTCTAGCTCGGCGTCTGATCGGGCAGCGATCAACAGCTCAACTTGCGCGAGATAACCTGGTGCGAAGAAGAATTTTTCGGAGGAGGCGAGAAATACCCGGATAGGGTCCTGAGCTTTTCCAGCTGATTCAACAAAGACTTTGGCTTCGTCCACCGCCGCGTTCATAGCGTGCTGACAGGCTGCTGCTATTAGATCAATTTTCTTAGGGTAATAATGCTCCAAGGCCCCGCGCGAAACGCCTGCGCGGATGGCGACGCCGCTTGAGCTGAAATTTGAATACCCTTCGGTTGCCAAAATCTGCGTCGCGGTTTCTAGAATAAGGGCTTGTGTTTTTTGCCGCCTCTCGGCTTGCGTCAGTTTTGTCTTGCCCGAATTGCTGCGCATTTTTCCCTCTTTACGATCAGGTTGTAAGGTTTGGTACTAAAACAACCCCAAAATAGCGATAGCCTTTTGGTCTGGCCATGCGCTACCCCTATGTCGGGTCATGTTTTTCGCGGTGAATCTAAGGCTGGCAGAGGAACGGAAAGTGCGAAAAACAGGGAAGATTGCTAAAGCGCAAACGGCATGCATCAGCGTGTAACATACTGAGGGCTCACTGGACCAGAGAGCCAACCGTAAATGATTTTATTCATTGCTCGAATAGCCAGTACCAGAGGAAAGCACTTGAGCGGTATGGCAGCTCAAAAATCATCCCTTCTACAATTGTGGTTGTGACAATTTTCGACATAYTTCAATCAGTTTGTTGAATGCCGGTCCATTTGGTTTTAGCTGGCCGGAATTGGTGCCAATGAGGGACAGGCTTGCCTCAATCTCACCCTGGATATTCAGGATCGGCGCTGCAAGCGCTGCCAGACCTGGAATAAGTCGGCCATCGACGGTAGCAAATCCGCGAGATGCAACCATTTTGATCTGAGCGCGCAGCTCTTTAGCTGTGCCAGGAATTTGATTTTTCGATCCGACACGCTTGGCGTGTTCACGTTCTTTGGCCACGAGTGCTCTGGTCACGTTTTGCGGTAAGTACGCTGTAAAAATCATCCCTGTTGCCGAGGTAAGAAGTGGAAAAGTGGTTCCCAGTCCCAAGGCCGTCACCACAAAATTCTCAGATCGTTCCCAGCGGATGATGGTGGGGCCCWGGGGWCCCCATGCYGTCAGCAGGGCGGTGGTCTGTGTAACCTGAACCARTTCTTCCATCGCRTCGGCTGCCCGGTTGATTTGGTTTTGTCGAGATAATGCAGCAAGGCCCAGGCGGATGGAGAAGTCGCCAAGATCATAAGCTCCGGATCGATGGGTTTGGGTAACGATGCCGGTATTAATCAAGCTAGAAAGATAGCGATGCGCCTTAGCCGCGGGCATGCCAATGGCTTGCGCAATCTCGGACAGGGTCAACGGGCCTTTGACGTCTGCCATCACTTTCAGAATATCGATCGCTTGTTCTGCAGACTGAATTGTGCCCTTCGCCGCAGATGATGTTTTGCCTGTTTTCATGACCGTTTTCCTGTGACCCATACGCCAAGAATATAAATTAAAATTACGTTATAAACAATTAGTTGCTTTTTACGTAAATTAATATTAGCTTGCCAACGTGCATTATATTTGCCGGGAATGCGAAATTGTTCGCGGCTAGGTGCTGCATGCACGGGGGAAGGTATCATGAAAATTGCTATTGTTGGCGGTGGTCCGGCTGGTCTGTATTTTGCCGACCTTATGAAACGAGAAAATGCCGGGCACGATATATGTGTTTACGAACAGAACCCAAAAGGAGCGACTTGGGGGTTTGGCGTGGTTTTCTCTGACAGGGCGCTGGAATTTTTGCGTGGCGATGATGAGGACCTGTACCAATACCTCATGCCGCATATGGAAACGTGGCCAAATCTGACCATTTCCCATCGCGACACACACGTTCCAATTGATGGCAATGGCTTTGCTGCGATCGGGCGGCTTGAATTGTTAAACTTGCTGCAGAGCCGTGTGGAAGCCCGCGGCATCGAAATCAGGTACGAGACAACAATTTCCAACATCGGCGAACTGGCAGATGCAGATTTGATTGTTGGCAGTGACGGGGCAAACTCGTTCGTTCGGGACGCCTTTAAAAGTGAGTTTGGTACAACGGTTGATACGCGGACTAACAAATTCATCTGGTATGGAACCACTAAACCGTTCGATACCCTGACCTTGACATTTCGCACCAACGAMGCGGGCGTTTTTTGCGCCCATCATTACCGTTATAAGTCGGACATGAGCACGTTTCTTGTCGAGGTGGATGAGGCAACCTGGATAAAAGCCGGTTTCGAGGACATGAACCCTGAAGATACGCTCGCCTATTGYGAACAGGTRTTTGCCCCTGATCTGGACGGCCACYCGATTATTTCCAACAAYTCGAATTGGCGCAATTTTCCGTTTATCTGGAATGAGCGCTGGAGTCACAAGAACATCGTGTTGATGGGGGATGCTCTTCGCACCGCCCATTTTTCCATCGGTTCGGGCACGCGTTTGGCCATGGAAGACGCAGTCGCGCTGCATAAAGCTTTTAGTGAAAATGGCGATGACCTTGATGCCGCCTTTTCCCGCTTTGAAGAAATCCGGCGTCCACCCATGGAGGCAATTTGCAAAGCCGCTAATATTTCCCTTCGCTGGTACGAGGATATGGCGGCGTTGATGGAGCTAGATGCCTATGAATTAGCGCACAATTATATGATGCGCTCAAAGCGCGTGWGTGAGCAGGATCTCAAAAGAATTGCTCCGGACTTTATGGCCCGGTACGCAAAAAACAATGTGACTTGAACAATGACCGATAAACACAAAATGAATATCGTCGATCGCGTTGGGTTCGATTGCCCTGGGGCGCGGGAGATCGAGTTTGAGGTTCCGCACCGCTACAATGCCAGCGAAGTGTTGTTCAACAATCTTGATCAGGGTCGTGGCGATAATATTGCAATATTATCTGATTCCGGAAACGTCACATACCAGGATTTGTGTGCTACCGCCAACCAGTGCGGCAATGCTTTGCACAATCAATCCGTAGCTCCGTTTTCGCGCATTGTAATGGTTCTCGAAGATACGCCGATTTATCCGGCTGCGATATTTGGCGCCATCCGGGCTGGATATGTGCCCGTCCTGATCAACACCCAGTCTACGTCTGATCTGGTCAGCTATTACGTGGGCGACGCGGGGGCTGAAATTGTCATTATCGAAGCCGAACTTTGTCACCTGATTAGCGAACAGGCCGTGCGCGGTAGTTCGTTGCGTCTGATCGTTGTGGCCAATGGACCGCTGCCCGATAATCTCCCGGTTGATGCCATTTTATGGGAAGATTGGATCGGCACTGCCAGCGATCAATTGAATGCCGCGGATACGCACCGCAACGATATGGCTTTTTGGATGTATTCGTCCGGTACCACTGGCAAACCCAAGGGTATCGTCCATTTGCAACACGATGTGCCCTATATCCAGGCCAGTTATGGAAAGCAGATATTGGAAATAACCGAGAACGACATTTGTTTCTCGCCGCCAAAAATCTTCTTTGCATACGGATTTGGCAATTCGATTGTTTTTCCATTTTCGGTCGGGGCGTCAGTGGTCCTTGCCGCGGAGCGCCCTGTTCCAGACGGCATATTTGACCAGATCAAGCGATTTCGCCCGACCTTGTTCTTCGGTTTGCCTACGCTCTACAACGGATTGATGAACAGCAAAGCTTGTGAACAGGGCGATTTTTCAAGCGTTCGCATGTGCCTTTCGGCAGCAGAAACGCTAGCCGCAGATTTGTTTCTGGCCTGGCGGAAACGTTTCGGATTCGAGATTATTGAGGGGCTGGGATCGACTGAGATTTTACACATTTATCTATCGAACACCCACAGCAACAAGCGTCCTGGAGCCGCAGGGCTTCGTGTCCCAGGTTTTGAAGTCAAACTCCTAGATGCAGATAATCAACCTGTTGCAAAGGGTGAAGGCGGCATTCTTTGGGTGCGTGGCGTTTCCAGCGCACCTTGTTATTGGAACAAGCCGGAGAAAACCGCTGAAACGATGCGCGATGACTGGCTTTATACCGGTGATCGGTTTCGCCAGGACGAAGACGGTTTTTATTATTTTCAAGGCCGCGCTGACGATCTCATCAAGGTTAGTGGTCAATGGGTTTATCCCATGGAGGTCGAGCATTGTCTCGCCGATCATCCCGCTATTCGCGAATGTGCAGTGATGGCGCATAGTCTTGAGGACAATCGCATGACACTCAAAGCCTATGTTGTTTTGGCAGATGGGAATGCGCCCAATGAAGACACCACCAGGGATTTGCAGAATTTTGTAAAGTCTCGCCTGGTTAGCTTCAAGTATCCTCGTTTCGTCGATTATCTGCCCGAATTGCCAAAGACGGGCACAGGAAAAATCGACCGGCAGAAGCTGCTAAAGAACTAATCCTTTTAGGTCGATATCAGATGCCAGACGTGTTGCCTGCTTTGTAGGCTAGGAGCAATAAGGAATAATTTGATGGAATATGTATTTACACCAGCGGTTCAGCCGTGGGTTGCTGTTCACGGAGAGAAGGCCGGTTTTCCGGTTCGCCGGATTTTTTGTGTTGGCCGTAATTATGCGGCCCATGCCCGGGAAATGGGCAAGGATCCTGAACGCGAAGCGCCGTTCTTTTTTACCAAACCGGCAGACGCTGTTGTCCAAAATGGCGCAATGATTACATATCCAAAGCTGACCGAAGATTTTCACTACGAGATCGAATTGGTTGTTGCTATCGGCAAGGATGGTTCGGATATAGAGGAATCAGATGCGTTGAATTTTGTCTATGGCTACGCGGTCGGGGTCGATCTGACACGTCGTGATTTGCAACTGGATGCCCGCGACAAGGGGCGCCCATGGGACTGGGGTAAGGCATTCGATAATTCTGCTCCGTGCACAGCTATTCACCAGGTTGGAGACTGCGGACATATTGATTCAGGCAGGATATGGCTCGCGGTAAATGGAGAAACCAAGCAACAAGCCGATGTTGCTGATTTGATCTGGTCGGTTCCTGAAATTATATCGATATGCTCGAAGGCACAGATGCTCCGTGCTGGCGACCTGATTTTTACGGGAACGCCGGCCGGTGTTGGGCCAATTGTCAGTGGAGACCGGATATTGGGCGGAGTAGATGGCCTCACCGAGATAAACATCCAGATTGGTTGAGGCGCTGTCACACTAAGTATATGGAGCTGCATTGTCAGAGGAAGAAGTACCGTCACGCTAAATGATTGCAGTCGACCACAGTTGTTACGTTCATCCATACGCTCATCGCTTCTTCGCGAAACTGACGTGATCTGTCGTGAACTCAGGTGCCGTTGAATGTTGAAGGTGTTGTAGATAGCTGCGTGGGTGGAGAGAAACGTTGGGCTGACTTTGCGGATTTGAACCGTTTCATTCATCGTTCTCGTTGCCGTAATGGCAGGTGAAAATTCTCCATCTGATTTTTTTCTACCGCCAAATTCATGAAACTTGGACAGGCCAAGCTCCCTCAAAGCGGCACTGTAAGACGGTAGTTCATCGGATACGATTGCGTCCGGAACGTAACCTTGGTTTTTCAACAATTTTCGTATCAGCTTAAGCGCAGCCTTCTTGTTTCTCCTGGATTGCACCTGGATATCCAGGGCTTCACCTTCGCTATCGACAGCACGCCACAGATACTTTCGCTTGCTCTTGATCCACACACACTTCATCCAAATGCCATCGACTGTCTAGGCGAGACCGCTATCTTCTCAGATTTCGAGCATACGCTTAGAGGAACTTGAGAGCCCAGTGTCGAACGGTCTCGTATGAAACGTCGATACCGGGCTCAGCCATCAAATCCTCGACATCTCGGTAATCGAGCTGGAACCGGAATTGCAGCCAAACGGCATGCTGGATGAACGAAGGGGAAATACGGTGTCGAGTGTAGGTGATTTTTTGTATCCGACGATTTTACTGATCTATCAAATGCGAGTCACCAAGTTATTATGACAGTACCAGCAGAGGTAGCTTTCGGCCCATTCCTGCCGCCCGTCCGATGATTTGACGTATGGTTCAGCTTCCGCAAACCGGTCAATGGTAGATACTGCAGCATTTTTAGGATCTAATGACTGCAACGCGGACAATGCTGCCTTCGGTTCAAAGTCGGCTATATTGGTCGGCGGCATAAATGGTCATTCTATGAAAAAAATCGACCCAGTTGAGGAGGCGTCGGTGCACACGTCTTGGTTCCAAGCTGACCCACCGGTTGCGGTCAAAAGTTAATCCAAAGGAAGTTAGAATTGTTGCGTGTCGGCGAAGTGCTGCTATACGTCCAGTGTATGCAGTTCTCGTCGCATGATTTTGCCTGTGCTGGTCTTAGGCACGTCGCTGACAAACTGGACTTTGCGGGGGCATTTATAGGCCGCCAATGTTTTGCGGCAAAATGTGATGATCTCTTCCTCGGTACAGCTCATATCGGTTTTCAAGACAATATAGGCTTTTGCGATTTCACCCTTTATGTCATCAGGTAGTTTGCCCACGGCAGCAAGAGCAACGGCAGGATGTGCAGCCAGAACCCGCTCGATTTC
>JAESRU010000048.1 GCA_016764455.1 Hyphomicrobiales bacterium
CGACATCAATCTTTCACTGAAATGGCGCATCTTTGATCCAAGTACAGAAATAAATATCCCGGGGTTTGCACTTTCTTTTACCGCATTCTTACCCACGGGAGATCTAAAAACGGGGACGGGAAAAGTGGATTCCTGGGGGCTGAAAGTGCTCATGATCTCATCTGCCGAGCTCGAAATTTCGCTTCTCTCACAAAATTTTTTGATGGGGGCTGTTTTTGTTAGCCGACTATTGCCGTTCATCTCATTCGATATCGTCAGTTATGCCGCTGGTTTATCAGCCTTATCATTCTTCCGGTTTGCCGTTGCCACATTTGCGGGCATCGTTCCGGCAAGCTTTTTACTGGCGCATTTTGGCAGCGAAATGGTCGCTGACGAAACAGATGGCATATTGATCGCAATTATTCTACTCGGCGTCCTCACCGCGCTGCCATTTCTAGTCAAGCTGGCAATCAAATCCGATCGGAATTAAAGCGTTTGTCATCAAGCGAGGGAATTGCAAAGCAGCATTRAARNTTTTACGCCAAGACTTCAAACTCAGCCGTGCCGCTGCTCTGGTTGAGTGGCGTCAATTGGTCGTCTGAAGGTGTAAACACGAGGGCAATTTTACCCAAATATTCCTATTCAGAAACTGCCGCTGTCGGCGCTATGGCACCGGCAAAGAAACGCATCTCGATAGCGCTGTGCGACAGGGAACGTGCCCACAATGTAATCATGTGACCATCAAGTTCATCTGGTGCATATTTTGCCTGGTCCATCATATCTTCTGCCAGCGCTGACAGGCGCGTCGCAATGGCGTTCCAGTCTTCGGGTTTGTTTGCCATTCTATTGTCCTTTGAATTCGGCTTTGCGTTTTTCCAGGAACGCCTGCACGCCTTCTTCGTGATCCTTCGAAAGCTTGAGCACGCTTTGTCCGATCCGCTCAAAATTGCGGCCGGTCTCCAGATCGACATTGACGCATTGGTTGATGACAAGTTTGGCGGTGCCGATTGCCAGCGGCGCACGGGCCGCCAGAATTTCGGCGAAGGCAATTGCTTCATCGATCAGGGCGTCGGCGGCAAATACTTCATCGACGAGGCCGATTTCCAACGCCTTTTGCGCCGGGATAATTTCGCCGGTCATGATCAAGCGCTTGGCTTTTGAGGGACCGACCAGTTTGACCAAACGTGAAATACCGCCCGAGCCAGGKATCARCCCAACATTGCCCTCAGGCAATCCGAGCCGTGCGTTATCAGCAGCAAAACGGAAATCGCAGGACAGCGCCAGCTCAAGACCGCCGCCTGCGGCAACGCCATTGATGGCRGCGATGACWGGAACYTCGATYTGYTCYAATTCGTCAAATACGTTGTGGATCATCCGCACCCGGCGGCGAAAACCTTTTGGGCTGACCGCTGACAGATCGCCCATGCCGCGGACATCTTCGCCGGCAGAAAAAGCGCGCCCGGTTCCGGTAATCACCAGCACCCGTAATTCGTCATCTTCCACGCAATCGCGCACCGCATCGCGCAATTCTTCGCGCATTTTGAGGTTCCACGAATTGAGATTGTCGGGCCTATCAAGACGCAGAATTGTGATCGGGCCCTCGCGGTCAAATTTGATAAATTCGTAGCTCATGAAATTTCTGCCTCGGACAGGAGTTCTACTTCTTCGCCGAGATTCCAGAGTGCCCAATGGACATTCATGTCGGCTTCGCCAAGTGTCGCTTCCAGCATCGGGACGCCRAGACCRGCTGCGGCCTCGCGGATCAGGATGCGGGCGGYTTTCAGTTTTTCGATTTGTTCTGTGTAATTCATGCCATTCTCCCGGTTCAGCGATCCAGCGCCCGTTGAAACCCTTTCGGGCGGTTGTCGAAAATGCGTTTGGTTTTGAGGTCGTAACGCGGCAGGCTGTTTGGTGCGACCGGGCTGGTGGCGATGCGTACCTTGAGCTGTTTCTGCAGCGCATCCGACACATTTTTCGCCAGAGTCGCCCAGTTTTCCTGCGCAACATYTTGATCAGGTTCGAACCTGATCTCCATTTCGTCATTCTCCGCGACGCGGGTCATGTGGATTTCGTAATTGCTGCTGACGCCATCAACAGTCCCAAGCACATTTTCAACCGCTGTCGGATAGACGTTGGTGCCGCGCAGGGTGACCATGAAATCGGTGCGCCCAAGCACCGACCCTTCGAGCTTGAGCCAGGTGCGCCCGGACGGGCAGGAATAGCGCGGCCGGACCAGGTCATGGGTCCGGTAATTCAAAAGCGGCTGGGCACTGTTGACGAAACTGGTGACCACGTGTTCGCCAACTTCCCCCTCCGCCACTTCTTTGCCGGTATCGGGATCAATCACCCAGGGAAAGACGCACATTTCATCAACATGCACCCCGTCGCCGATTGAGTTGCAGGGGCCGAATGCGTCTATCTCGGCAATGCCGAGCAATTCACCGGCATTCTCCGCGCCCCAGGCTTCCATGATTTGCTGCTTCATTTGGGGCAACGCGGTTGGTCCGGGTTCGCCGGCATGGATTGTGAAGCGGATTGATGATCCTGACATATCAATGCCCTTGTCGCGGGCAACGGCTGCGAGCCGCAAAGCAAATGTCGGGGTGGATATCAGAACCGTGGGTTTGAGGCGCAGGATCGTATCGATATGGCCTTCGGTGTTGAGGCCACCGCCAGAAATCATGCGGCCGCCAAACCGGCGYACCCCCCAATAGGCGCTCCAGAAGCCRGCGAAATTGCCCCACCCGAAGGCAAAATAGAAACTGTCRGAGGGGCGAATGCCGGTTGCCCAAAAAGCTGAACACCAGGATTCCCCATACCGCACCGTGTCATACATGGTGTACGGAATGGCCAGCGGYGTACCGGTTGTCCCTGAAGTTTCGGCGTGATGAACGATGTCGCCATGGGGTCGCGCCAGGGTATTGCCGTAAGGCGGGTTTTCCGCCTGCATGGCCAGAAAATCCCCCTTGTCGGTTAAGGGAACTTTGGTCTTGAAATCTTCGATGGTTTTTATATCGCCCGGTTCCAGCCCGATCTCGTCGAAGCGCTTTCTGTAAAACGGACTATTGTCATAGGCATAATGCACCAGACGGCGCAGCCTGTGCTCGTGCAAACTATTGATCTGTTCCCGAGGCATGGTTTCGGTAATTTCATTCCAAAACCGGCTTTTCGCTGCTGCACCAGACATATTTTCAAATACATTCAGAGCCATGGCTCTTGTTCCTTCTCGCTGGAACGGCTGGATTATTTTCCTGTAAATTCGGGTTTCCGTTTTTCAACAAATGCCTTCACGCCTTCTTTGGCGTCGTCCGACCGGAACAGGATGTTCTGGTGGCTGCGCTCAATAGCGAGGCCTTCGGCAAGAGACGATTCCATGCCCTTGTTGATTGAGAGCTTGGCCAGCCCCTGAGCCAGCGACGGGCCTTCAGCAAAGCGGGTGGCGTAGGCCATCAGTTCGTCTTCAAAATCAGCTTCTGCTATCAGCCGGTCCACAACACCCCATTCAAGCGCGGTTGCTGGATCGATGGTGTCGCCGGTGGCGATCATGTGCAGGGCGCGGCTGCGCGAAATGATCCGCGGCAGGCGCTGGGTGCCGCCCATGGCCGGGTTCAGCCCGAGATTTATCTCAACCAGCCCCAACTGGTATTTGGTATCTTTGGCGAACCTGAAATCGCAGGCCAGCGCCATTTCCAGACCGCCGCCTAGGGCATGGCCAGCAATCGCCGCGATGACGATTTTTGGCGTGTTGTTGAGCATGTCCATGGTCTCATGGGCGATCGACAACAGGTTGGCAAATTCMGCMGCGCTTGARCTYTSCAGYGTCTTGATATCGGCCCCRGCACTRAARAATTTCRGCAAMGCGCTTTTGACRAYAATGGCGCGGACACCATCRTCYTGGCGGGCTTCATGGATCACTTTTTGCAATTCATGCAGCATCGGCACGTCATAGGAATTGACTGGCGGCGCATCGAGGACGATGACACCAACCAGGCCTTCGCGTTTCAAATCTACTGACATTATTCAATCCTTCCCCTGGGGCCACAGCCCTAAAAACGTAATTTACAGATATTGCCGGTTGGCGAGATGATCGGGCACATCAAGCCCCATCGCCTCGATCATCGGCACCACATCGGCGATATATTTCTGACGTAATTCTTCGTTGGTTTGGCCCTTGATGCCCCATTTCACATAGGCTTCGGCATTCTTTGAGTTCGATTTGCCGAACATATCGAGCGCCGCTGGCCACCATTTGTGAAGCTGCTCCTGCACTTCCTTTTTCGTCTCCGGGTCCTTCACCGCTTTCTTGATGAAGCTCATGCCGGCAGCGGCGTGAAAAAATTCGTCCTTTTCCAGCTGCTCTGAAACTTCGGCCAACGGTTCGTAGGTGCTGCCCATCCATTCGATCCCTACATAAAGCCCGACCCGGTCGATAAGAGCATGGAACCAGGACACATCGGTCCAGCTTTCAAGCGGAATGCGGAACGCATATTGGCCGATCTCCTTGTCGATGAACGGATCTTCGCCAAGGCTTTCGATGATCTTGGCGACGATCTGGCCGTGATTGACCTCCTGCTTGATGATCTCGGCCTCAATCGTCATGGCCCGCCCGTCCGGGGCGTAACGCAACCCGGCGCTGGCGATATTGCCCAACAGCACCCGGTAATGGGGGTTGGCGTTATTCTCCACATGGGCATATTTCAGCAGCTTGATCATGAATTTGCGAAATTCCGGCGGCATGTCCGGGTCATCTTTCTTGAACATCCGCAGACTGGAATCTTTCGTATCCATGGGGTTCTTGCGCTCAAATTCTTCCATATTTTCCATTGATTTTCTCCTTGCCCAGGGCGTTGTTTGATCAATTGTGTGAAGGGGTGCGAGACGAAAGTCCGGCCAGCATTGAGGTGCGCAGGGCGCGCACTAATTTGCCGCCGTCAAATTCAGCACGCCGCCGATGCCATTCCAGAAACGTGCCGTCGTGGCTGGCAACGATGATTGCGACCTGTTCTTTCAGTGACAGATCGTCACGGAATTCGCCGTGCTCGCGGCCCATCTGAATGACATTTTCAAGGGCTGCATACATGCGCCCGTAAATGTCTTTGACGCGGTCTTCGATGCGCCCGCCCTTGCCGTTAAATTCGAGCGAGATCAGAATGAGGAGCAAGACCCGGTCAGGATCGACAACGCCAAGCGCCGCCTGGCCATTGATGAAAGCTGCGATCTTGGCGCGCGCCGATGGTCCCGCCACCGATAAAGTTGCCAACATCCGCTCGATCACCACTTCCTCGATCTGCTCGAACAGGGCGTACAGCAGGTCTTCCTTGCTGGAGAAATAGAAATAGACGGCACCCTTGGAAAGTCCGGCACGCCTGGCAATTTCTTCGACATTTGTCCGCGCATAGCCCTTTGACACAAAAAGGCCGAGGGCCGCTTTTAACAAAGCGCCGATACTGGCGTCGCGCTGTTCACGGTTGGTTTTTCGCCGGGGTTCCATGCAAGCACCTTAACAAAGTAAGATACTGACCGTCTAGTATGTTTRTTTGRKTAGGYCAATAATTTTGCCGCGCAGTGTCAGAACAAGATAATTTGAGCGAGCTGGGGGCATTGCCAGTGGAAAAAGACTTGAGCGCGTAAGGGGTGTTCCATGCGTTGTCGAATAAAAAACCCGTTCCAATACTTCAAAAACCTTAATAAGATCAATAGCTTATCAAATATCAAAAATCTCCCTATTTATCTTTGTCTAAAACCGCGCCTGGGTGCCASMTCCATTGCAACCAATTTCGGTGTGGTTCCCCCCGTTTCCTTTTAATCGCGTAACAACAATCAAATATTTTATGCCCTGCTCCCTGAAAAATGAATTATATAAGCGTACTTATTAATTTTRCTGACGAGGGAAAAACATGGACGTAAAAGTAGCGATTTGCCAAAAACCACCGGTCCTTCTTGATCTAAAAGCTACAATGGATCGAGCCCTCGAAACGCTTGATGAAGCTGTCGCGGAGGGTGCGCAACTCATTGTTTTCCCGGAATCATATCTTCCTGGATACCCCACATGGATATGGCGGCTACGYCCTGGTGGCGACATGGCCCTTGGCAACGAGCTTCATACCGAATTGCGAAAAAATTCCGTTGATATCAGCAATGGTGGACTTAGCCCGATTTGTGAAGCAGCGGCGAAACACGGCGTTGTCGTTGTGATGGGGCTCAGCGAAATCGACTCAGAATTCAGTGGAACGACCATATTCAACACGGTTGTAACTATCGGTTCAGACGGCAAGATTTTGAACCGCCACCGCAAACTGATGCCGACAAACCCTGAACGGATGGTCTGGGGGTTTGGCGATGCCAGCGGTTTGAAGGTCGTCGATACACCGGTCGGACGGATTGGCACKCTTATATGTTGGGAAAATTATATGCCGCTCGCACGCTTTGCCCTCTATGCGCAAAATATAGATATTTATATCGCGCCAACCTGGGATTGCGGTGAGACTTGGCACGCCACGTTGAACCATATTGCGCGCGAAGGCGGGTGCTGGGTAYTGAGCACAGCAACRGCCATGCAGGGGAATGATATACCGGACTCGTTTCCTCATAAGGAAGATCTGTTCAAGGATGATGAATGGATAAATTCAGGCGACGCAGTTGTGGTCAAGCCATTTGGCGGTGTCGTCGCTGGACCGCTCCATAATGAAAAGGGYATTCTTTATGCAACCRTCGACMCTGAAGCAGCACGAAATTCTCGCAAACCGCTGGATGTAGCCGGCCATTACGGACGACCGGATATTTTTCAACTAAAAATCGACCGTCGTCCCATGCCCCCACTCACATTTGTTGATGAGGATAAATAGGGACTGTCACGTTAAGCGATTGCTGACGAGAACAATCGGGTTGTTCCGGGACGTCAGGCTGCCGCACCCGCTATACAAGCTGTCCCATTTCTCCATGAGGGGCGACTATGGCAATAGGGYGCAATGACCAGGGCCGTTTTATACTTGCCGTTTCCATATTGCGTTATTGGCGCATCGCACCCTTTGGATGGGGTACGATGAGCCAAATGTGATGCAATCTATGCGTGCCGATATACATGAATGTGGGTGTTTATTAGCTGCCGACCTTGTTCATGAATTCCAGCATCTCAATCGATATTTCCGTGCCGAATTCTTCGAGCGCAAAATGTCCGGTATCGAGAATATGAAATTCCAGATTATCCAAGTCACGCTTATACGGGTGCGCACCTTCTTCCGGGAAGATGGGGTCATTCTTGCCCCACATCAGCAAAGCTGGCGGTTGATGTTCGCGGAACAATGCCTGCCATCTGGGATATTCAGCGACATTGGTGCCGTAATCGAGGAACAGTTCCAACTGCACTTCCTGGTTGCCGGGGCGGTCCAGCAAATACTGAACATGCCAGAAATTGTCCGGGCTTACGGCGGCTGGATCATTTACGCCATGGGTGAATTGCCAAATTGTGGMCTCGAGCGTAAGAAATCCGCGCAAAGCATCGCCATTTTCGGGTGAAGGGTCGCCCCAATAGGCTTTGATCGGGTCCCAGAATTCACGCAGACCTTCTTCGTATGCGTTTCCGTTCTGGATGATAAACCCGGATACGCGCTCGGGGTCTTCCGCGAACATGCGAAACCCGACAGGTGCGCCGTAATCCATCAGATAGACAAAATAATTGCCAACATCTTTGACATCCAAAAGTTCGGTCATCATCGTTGCAATATGGGCGAAGGAATAGTCGAAATCCTCTGCGGCAGGCATTTCGGAAGCCCCAAAACCCGGATAGTCCGGTGCAATGACATGATATTCTGCAGCAAGACTAGGGATCAGTTCTCGGAACATGTGTGATGATGTCGGAAATCCATGTAGCAACAAAATTGTTGGTCGATTGGGATCACCGGCTTCGCGGTAGGCGATCGTGACACCGTCGATGGTTTCAGTTTTAAATTGAACGTCCATATCGGCGGCAACGGTATTTTCACGTGCATGCGCCAAATGCGGCAACAGCATTTGGGCGGATATCAGGATGGCCAGAGCCGCCATTAGCCCCGCTATCTTGAAGCCTTCATTCAATATGTTTTTCATGGTCATTCTCCTTTTTTCAGTTGTTCATTCTCTGCCGACAGTCGCTCTATTTCGCTGTGGAGATCGGCAAGGTGGGGCTGCAATTCTTCCGCTGTCAGGCGAACCGGAATATGTTGCGGGCAGTTCCAGTCGAAAGCCGCCACATCAATGATGACGGCGCGTTCCGGCTTGGCCCGATARCTGGCATCGTGTAGCTGGGCGGCAATATCTGGTTCGTCTGCGGTCTCGATCAGTCGCGCCCGGCCCCATATTTTCAACCGTCGCCGGTTCGGATAATCCATCAAAATCATCGAAACCCGGTCGTTTTTTAAAAGATTTCCAACGCTGACATATTGTCGGTTGCCGCGAAAATCCGCGTAGGCGATGCTGGTGGGTGACAATATTTTCAGGAAGCCAATTGGGCCACCACGAAACTGGACATACGGCCAATCAGTTTCTGAAACGGTCGCTTGATAAAACCCGTCGCGGGCCGCGATAAATTCCTGTTCTTTGGAACCAAGAACATTTCCGCGCTCCGTGTCACGGTTCAAAAATCCCGCATATCCATCAGCAGATCCCATGCGGGCCTGGTGAGCGCGAACTGAGGTGGTAAACGCAATTTCTGCAAATGCACGTGCCATGATCGTTTCCTTATTTATGTCAAATGGCCCGAACAATGTTCGAAAGGCCTGGGTGAATCGTGTTGCGGTTTAAAGGCCCAGTTCGCTCAAACCAGGGTGATCGTCCGGACGCATACCGGACGGCCAGCGAAACAACCGCTCGGTTTCGGCGATCGGTAAATCGTTGATGCTGGCCAAGCGGTTGGACATGCGACCATCAGGGGAGAATTGCCAATTTTCATTGCCATAGGCGCGGAACCATTCGGCATTTGCATTTTGCCATTCATAGGCAAAACGCACGGCAATCCGGTTGCCGGCAAAGGTCCAGAGTTCCTTGATAAGGCGGTAGTTGGTTTCACGAACCCATTTGCGGGTCAGGAATGCATGGATTTCCGCGTGGCCTGTCAAAAATTCCCCACGGTTCCGCCAGCTACTGTCTTTGGTATAGGCGGGCGTCACGAGATCTGGGTTGCGACTGTTCCAGGCATTTTCTGCTGCGCGCACTTTTTTGCGCGCAGTGTTTTCGGTAAATGGTGGAAGCGGTGGGCGGGTCATTTGAAAAACCTTTTTGTTGATGCGCCCCGGCCGCTGGAAGGTGAGGGAGGGAAGTGCGGCCAGGGCGACTTGGGGCGTGAAGAGAGGTGTGAAATCAGGAAAATTGTCTGGAATGATTGCCGTTCCCGACCAACATGAAGAACAGCATGATCGACAAAAGGGTGACCTGAAATTCCATGCCGCCCATCGGATGGGTTTCGGTCGGCACAAAATTCCAGCGGCCCCAATGGATCATCCAGATCGCACCCAATATCACCGGCACATTCAGTACGGCACCAACGCGAGTTGCGACGTCGAACAAAGTCGTTTT
This sequence comes from Hyphomicrobiales bacterium, assembly GCA_016764455.1. GTDB lineage: Bacteria > Pseudomonadota > Alphaproteobacteria > Rhizobiales > NORP267 > NORP267. The sequence goes on from JAESRU010000048.1 coordinate 9,529, forward strand.
GCCAAGCCCACCAAGCAAGATCAAAATCCCGCCCCCGGTCTCTGCCAGGGCGACACGCAAAATCCATGGGGCGAAATTTTTGAGTTCATTCGTCATTATTCATCTCCATTTTCGGCCTCAGTTTCGGGAGAATTTGGAAACGAAAGAAAGTGCGTTTCATGACAAGCCTCCAAAGGTTTTGTTATTTGCGCGATGTGCAAAACAAACTGCTCGCCACCAATCAAACGYGGYGACATGARCGAAACTAGCCGATGTTTTCTTCGTCAGAAATTCGGAGTTTTACCTAGGGGGAATTACTTAGATGCAGTGCAATCCAGCGATGGGGGGAAAGGAATTAGCCAAGTAAATCTTGGATGGCTTCAATAAGAAGGTGCCCGGAGAATGGTTTTTTTAGAATTTTGGAAACACCAATGCGATCCGCCTGAGATTGGATGGCATCATCCATGTTCCCCGAAATCAGAATGACCGGGATCGATGCATCCAGTTCATTCAGTTTTTCGATCATTTCCAACCCGCTCATTCGCGGCATATGCACATCAACAACCAGGCAATCTGGTCTTTGGACTTCCAGCGCGGTTAAAAATGCCGCCCCAGAATCACGTGTGTTGACAGTCGCGCCAGCAAGCGACAACAGCACCGAAAGCGAGTCACGCACAGCCTCATCGTCGTCAACGATGGTGATCAATATATTGGTGAAAACAGARATTGGATTTTCGCTTTGTTCAATTGTGCCAGATATTTTTNGTGTCAGNTTTTTTGCGACCCGYCTCCAGGATGAAAACAAGGTTGCCTGCCACACGAATATAGCGATCCAATCGGTGTCGGGAAATGAGGGGAACTACGTAAACTATTTGGTCTGCGCGATGTTGCCCCTAGTCCGAAGCAGAAAGTTCAGGCACGACYCCAGCCGTGATAGCAAGGCGAACAAGATGCGCCAGATTTCTGGCCTGCATTTTTTCCATCGYCCGCGCCCKGTGAATTTCAACGGTGCGTGGACTGATTTCAAGATTGAACGCGATGATCTTGTTTAGGTTGCCGACAACCAATTCATTCAGCACTTCTCGCTCTCTGGCAGTGAGACGGTCCAGTCGTTGCCTGATTTCAGCTGCCTGATTTGCTTCCTGCCAATTTTCTGCACTGGCCTTCAGGGCAATGCGCACGCTTTCAGTAAGTGCAGCCAGGTCAAACGGTTTTTCGATAAAGTCGATGGCCCCGGCCTTCATCGCTTTCACTGCCATCGGCAGGTCTCCGTGACCTGTGACAATGATGACCGGCAATGTGACATTCCTGTCAGCCAGTTCTTTCTGAACTTCCAATCCGCTTAGCCCAGGCATTCGCACGTCAAGGATCAAGCATCCGTTTCCGATCGTGTCCAAAGCGTCGAGAAACGCATTGCCTGAATCGAACATGGCCACTTTGAACCCGGCTGTGTCGAGAAGTGCGGCCAATGACTCGCGAACGGCCTCATCGTCATCGACAATATGTACGGTTTGACCCTCAATCATTTGCATCACCCTTGGTGGCTGGAAGCGTAAACGCAAATGTCATACCGCCATCTGAATTTCGGTCGGCCTGAATATTTCCGCCATGATCTTCAACAATGGATTTGCAGATCGACAATCCAACGCCCATGCCCTCAGCCTTGGTAGTGACGAACGCATCGAACAATTTATCTAACAATTCATCATCCACACCAGCGCCATTGTCATAGACGCTTACGCTCACGGAACCATCGTCGTCTTTCAAGGTTGTTACTTTAAGTCGGCCGTTTTTTGTGCCTGCGAGCGCCTCAGCAGCATTGCGAACCAGATTGAACACGACCTGCTGTATTTGAATTTTATCAACAAATATTGGGGGTAAATTTTCTGCACAATCGATCTGAAATTCGATGTCTTCCACAGCGGCGCCAGAGAGCATTAAGTCGCTGGCTTCTTCCACAATTTCATTTAAATCTTCCAAGGTCCGGCTTGCGTCACTTTTGTGAACAAAGGTCCTCAAGCCCGAAATGATTTTACCCGCACGTTCGGCCTGATCGATTGATTTCCCAATATATTCGGAAACTTTATCGCGCTGTTCTTGCGAACCGGAATCAAGAATGAGTTGGCAGGCTTGCAGATAACTCATCACGGCGGTCAGGGGTTGATTGAGCTCGTGTGCCATACCAGATGCCATCTCGCCCATGGCGCTAAGTCGCGAGCCATGATGTAGGTCAGCTTGGAGTTTGCGCACCCGTTTCTCTGCTTGCTGATATTCGCGCAAATCCTGGGCCATTATCAGGAAACACTCATTCCCTTGCAATTGAATGGCACTGGCGGACAAGCGAACAGGTATACGCTCGCCATTTAGCGCCAGGCAACTGAGCCGATCGGTTTTTGCTCTGCCATGAGCTCGTATAGACGCCATGAATTTCTGCAAATCCGAAACGGCATCCGCGTGAATGTCGAGGGCTGTCTTTGTCATCATTTCTTCGCGAGAATARCCCAACATGCGGCAGGCTTCTTCGTTGGCATCCAAAATTGCACCATCATGAGCGCGCAACAGAAAGATGATGTCATGCGTCGCTTCGACGATTGTCCGGTATCGCTCTTCACTCTCGCGCAAGGCCTCATCAGCGCGTTTCCGCTCAGTGATATCTTGRAACGATACAACCGCGCCGACAATCACATCATCTTCCATTATCGGGGTGCTGATATATTCAACCGGAAAGCTAGAGCCATCCTTGCGCCAGAATACCTCGTCCGAGACGCGGTGAATTTTGCCGTCCTTGAAGGCGGCATAGATCGCGCATTCCTGTTTTGGGAAATYTGATCCGTCAGCATAGGTGTGATGGATAAGGTCGTGTGACGGTTTCCCGAGCATTTCTTCAGATGAATAGCCCGTCATCCGCTCGGCGGCCGGGTTGGAAAAGGTTGTTTTGCCWTCAATATCCATTCCATAAACACCATCGCCAGTTGCCGCCAGAATTTGCGCCCGGTGCTTTTGAAGTAATTTTTCGTCAACCTGCGTCATCTAGTTGCTCCTGCTCCCCAGCTGGATTGTGGCCAGAYAGAATAATCGGCTTTGTGGGTTTTTGCCAAATAGTTTGGCGGCCCCTGTTCCTGTTTGACCAAGGTYTCGCCAYTCACAATGCTGTCTGATTGTCTAAATGTAATTCCCGCATTCAGAGAATTGCATTTTATCCGGGCGCTGTGGTGTAGCAAGACATTTGTGTCCGTGCAGSGTCTGCGGCGGTAATTCATCTTTGCGGCGGCCATGCTGCTATTCTTTTGCCTCCCCATAAAGCCAATCAGAGTGAGGGTTTGTCCGCGGATGGCCAGATTTCATCGCCGTGGCCTGTTTTGCAATACGTAGTAGCCCGTAGGTACTAGTCCGAATTTTTTAGTTCGTTCACGCCGGCTAATCTCCAGAAATACACCGCATCAAATTGGCGGTAGCAAAACGGAAATTGACCCACGCAAGACGGTGGGAAGGGGATAGACGCGATGACAAAGATCATAAACACAGCAGGGTTTCCGCAAAACCTGGATGCCGTACGTATACCCGCAAAACTCCTTGTGACCAGTGTCGTTGCGTTTGCTTTCAATGTTGCCGACCTCGGCGACATTATCGAAGCATTTTGCGAGGCACAGGGATTGCCGACTTACGCATTCTATCTGGCCAATTTTGGCGCCCTGTTGTGTTTCAGACTGGCGTCGCAAACGCGCCGTACTTGAACGGTGCGCAGCGCCAAAATTCTGCAAAAGGATTCAAACCATGTTTGGAAATATTGATTTTACCGCACTTTCTGCTGCCCGGTTTGGGGGTGCGATTGCTGCCAATGCCATGCGCGAAGAAATCACCATGACAGCCCATGATTTGCGCAACCCGCTGGCCTGTCTGGTGTCAACGCTGGAATTGCTTGAGACCAAGGCGCCAGGCAGCGCCCAAAATGACGTCACCAATACCGTACGTCGGGGATTACGCGCAGCCGAGCGAATGGAGAGCATGATCCTTAGGCTTCTGGAAAATGCGCGCCAACAATCGGGCATTCTGAAAGCCAAAAAGTCTGTATCCAGCCTGCGGTCAGTGGCTGAAGCCGCCATCGAGCTCAGCTTGCCCAATGCACAGAGCAAAGCCATTTCAATCACGTTGTCTGGCCAGGATGTTTTTGTCGAAGCAGACGAAGACCTTTTGATCGAGGCCGTCGATAACCTTGTCAGCAATGCTGTCAAATATTCTCATCCTGAAACCGCAATATTTTGTGAGCTTGGTCAAGATGCGAATTCGATATTCATTCGGATAATGGACCAGGGCCAGGGCCTGTCGCAACACGATCTGGAACGAGTGGGCCAACCATTTCAACAACTTTCAGCAAAACCAACGGCAGGCGAAGAGAGTATTGGCCTT
>JAESRU010000049.1 GCA_016764455.1 Hyphomicrobiales bacterium
ATAATGTTGCTGATATTGGATTTTATCCAGACGGTTCGGCATCGGCTCTACGCCAGGCGATTGGGGCGCGGTATGGCCTCAACCCTGCGCATATTGTGTGCGGTGCCGGTTCAGACGAATTGCTCGGACTTTTGTCCAGCGCGTTTCTTGGCCCAGGCGATGAAGCTATATACACAACGCATGGTTTTCTGGTCTACCCGATCACGATCCAGGCGCGGGGCGCCACCCCTGTTGTGGCCATGGAAACCAACCGCAAAGCAAGTGTCGATGCAATTTTGGAATGCGTGACAGAGCGCACAAAAATTGTGTTTCTTGCCAATCCCAATAACCCGACCGGCACCTTTACACCGATTGATGAAGTGCGCCGACTTCAGGCCGGCTTGCCGTCAAATGTTGTGTTGGTTCTGGACGCGGCCTACGCCGAATATGTTCGCCGCAACGATTATGAGGCAGGGATCGAGTTGGTGTCGTCCAACGACAATGTTGTCATGACGCGAACATTTTCCAAGATTTATGGCCTAGCCAATTTGCGCCTCGGCTGGATTTATTGCCCGGCTGAAATTGCCGGTATCCTGAACCGGATCAGGGGGCCGTTTAACCTGACYGGCCCMGCGATTGCAGCGGGTATCGCGGCACTCGCKGAYAAAGATCATYTGGAAAAAGCCATCGCCCACAATGACAAATGGCTGCCTTGGCTGACCGAAAAATTGACCGGGCTRGGTCTTGGTGTCACGCCATCGGTTGGGAATTTCCTGTTGGTCGATTTCCCCGATGATGGCGTGCACGATATGGCCCATGCGGATGARAATTTGAAAAARCACGGGCTTATTCTGCGCCGTGTCGGGAATTATGGCCTGCCAAATTCCTTGCGCTTGACGATCGGCACAGAAGAAGCCAACAGGCTTTTGGTCGACGTGCTGGGCAAATTTATGAAAAACGGCGGCGATCAATAATGACCGATCCAGTTTTCAATCATGTTGCCCTGATCGGGATCGGGTTAATTGGCTCGTCCCTTGGGCATGTTATGCGCCAAAACGGTTTGGCCGGACATGTCAGCGGTTTCGCCAAATCGGCCGAGACCCGCGAAAAAGCTGTTCAACTTAAAATTGTTGATGCGATCCATGACAATGCAGTAGACGCGGCCAAGGGCGCGGATCTTGTAATTTTGTGTACGCCCGTCGGTGCTTTTAAGGCGGTTGCMGCYRAGATCGGTCCGRKYCTGAAACCCGGSGCMATCGTGACCGATGTYGGRTCKGTWAAAGCWGCRGTSGTGCGYGATTGTGCGCCGKCWATGCCRMCRGGCGTTCATTTGATCCCSGGTCAYCCGGTTGCMGGTACCGAACAGTCSGGRCCTGAAKCNGGGTTTKSMGRNTTTGTTTGAWAATCGYTGGGTCATYCTCACCCCRCCKGACGATGTGGACGAAGCYGCSTTCARAWWRCTTRYCCGGTTYTGGGAAGGKTGTGGCAGYAATGTGGAAATYATGACRCCGGAKCATCATGAYCTGGTGTTGGCGATTACMAGTCATATTCCCCATYTGATTGCYTATAAYATTGTCGGYACRGCGGAYGATCTGGAACAGGTTACCCGYAGCGAAGTGATTAAATATTCTGCGGGTGGGTTTCGCGATTTTACCCGGATCGCCGCGTCAGACCCCACCATGTGGCGGGATGTATTTGTCCATAACAAAGACGCTGTCCTTGAAATGCTTGGACGTTTCACCGAAGATCTAACTGATTTGCAACGGGCGATCCGACGCGGTGATGCCGACAGATTGTTTGAGGTTTTTACCAAAACCAGATCGATTCGGCGACGTATTATCGATGCGGGCCAGGAAACTGATGTGCCTGATTTTGGCCGCCATACAACTGGATCGGACTGATCAATTTCCAGGATTTGGGAAGAGCGGCTCGATACGCGTAACCGGGGTTCCCTGAATTTTTATGATACCGTCATCTATATCGATATCCAGGCGTACTGACTGCGTGCCGTAAATTGTCGATGGCGTTGCAATATTTTTGACCATTTGAAGAATGAAGTTTGCGATATTCAAGCCCGATCTGGCTGATACATTTTCGATGTGTCGGGATAATTGCTCGATATTTATGATATCAATGGCGATAAACCCCTGAGGCTGCCCGGTCGGGGTAAGTGTCAACGACCCGGCAATATTGGCAGCGGTATTTGGACCGTCGATCCATAATTTGTCGATTTGTAATGTGCCATTTGCCTGTTGCCAGGCCCGGAAGAAATTTGGCCGGTCGCCGATTTCCCGTACCGGCAGGTCAAAAATTGTGCCGATTGCCGATATTTCTGTGATGTGGATGGGATCTCCACTTGGCGTGATGGGTTGGTGGACAAGATCGTTTGCTGTGGCCGCAAAATCAAAATCTGGCAGGGGATTTTGTCCTTGTCCGGATGCTGCCTGGCGAATATGGCCTTCGTAATTTTTGATCACAAGGAAGGGAGTGCCGGTCAGGGCTGCTCTTGATGGTCCGCGCCAGAAATTTATCTCTGTCGCAGTCATATCGCCTCTGGAAAATTCAAATCCGGAAAGGCGCGCGCTGAAACGCATGTTCGCCCAGCTAGTCTTGGTGAAGCGATCTGGTTGGCCGGGTTGGTGGATGGCGATTTCGATTGGGCCGATTGGTTCGGCAATTATGTGGGTAGGATTATATGCCTGAACCACGCCGCGTAATTCCGGCAATTCTATTGTAATAACGCGCCCTGATCGATCGACCACAATCCGGGTATCGCGACAAGTTACGGTAAAGCGGAACGGGAAACCATCCAGGGTTCGCTCAGCACAGGTGATTTCGATGCCACGATCGCCATTTTGTCGAATAAATTTGTCGATGCCTGCGTTTGCCGCCTGGCTTGCGATATACCAATACGCGACCCAGCCGATTGATAAGAGAATTACCAGCCCGAGCGGCAGAGCCATGCGCCAGGGACGTCGTCTGGATGCTTGTTGTTGGCTGGTGATTTTTTTGCCCTCAAGACCTGTTGTTGCGTTCAATCGCGAGCCCTGTTATTCGGGCTGAACTTTGAATTTCTGGCGGTTGTTATGGATGATTTCTGGGTATTTGGCTATGGCTCGCTGATGTGGCGACCAGGTTTTTCGTTCGCAAAAAGCGTACAGGCCAAATTGCCGGGTGCGCACCGGGCGCTATGTGTTCACAGCTACCATCATCGCGGTACGCCGTCGCGGCCCGGCTTGGTGCTAGGACTTGCAGCAGGTGGCGCGTGTCGCGGAATGGCGTTCAAGGTGAATGGTGTGGACCGTGACAATGTGATTGCCTATTTGCGTGAACGCGAACAGGTGACGCTGGTTTATCTGGAGCGGTGGCGGCAAATCCACCTGCTGGAAAACCCGATCAAAAAAGTATCGGCACTTTGCTATATGGCCGACCCCGGCCACGAACAATTTGCCGGTCGTCTCACGATCGAAGAACAGGTTGCACGTATCCGCGGTAATATTGGCAAATCAGGTAACAACGAAGACTATGTGCACCAGACGGTTGGGTGTTTGAGAGAGATGGATATTCGTGATCACCAATTGGAAAAACTGGCAGCGCAACTTGATTTAAACGCGACCTGAATCTGCAAAGCTGATATCGCGCACAAGACCGGCAGACCCAATCCGGGCAATCCGTTGCAGGTCTTTGGTGATTTGGTCGCGCAGAATTGCTGATCCACCGAGCAGGTGCACATGTACTTCATTGGCGCCGTTCGCACGCCCCCATGAGAGAATGCCCTGTTTGGATAATTGACCAGGAAACTTGCCGGCCTGACCGGCCCAAAGAATTTGTCGGCCCTCATTGGGACAATTGCGGATCAACATAATATTGGCGTCTACATGACCGGGCCAGGCATCCAGGCGATAAACCGAATGGACATATTTCCGGCCAGAAGCCCCGAACCAATAGCAATAGCCCACATCATATAATCCAAGACTGGACCGGCCGAGATCGGACAGAAACGCGGGTTGTTCGTTCATTTTTTGTTCTTGTATTGTCATGAGAACAAAAATAGAACAAAAAGCGGAAATGTCAACCAGAAATTTTCACCTGAGCATCGGCCATAGGAACGCGACCAGCAAAATGGCCATAGTAATATTGAACATCTGATGGTGTTTTCGATCTACAAGTAGGCCACGGATTTCGGTCCCAAAGCCACACCAGTGGCTATTGGTTCCGGGCTTCAGCAACCAGTTTGGCGGTGGCGGTTTCAATCTCGGCTTCGATGCGGGGCAGGAACTGTTTTCGCGTGAGCCCGGCGGGGATTGCGGGCAATATATCAACCAGAACGGTGCCGGGATGGCGTTCTGGGCGACGGCGCGGCCAATATAAACCTGAATTCAGGGCGATCGGCAGGCAAGGGATTTTGAGATTGACGTAAAGCAGGCCAACCCCTGGTTTATAGTCTGGTGGCGCATCCGGGTCCTGGCGGGTGCCTTCCGGGAATATGATGATTTGCCGGTTTTCCGTTGCCGCCTGTCGTGCCTGTTCAAGCATGGCGCGGAGTGCTTTTGATGCGCCAGCACGGTCAACTGCGATACAGCCATATTTGCGCAGAATCCAGCCTAATAGAGGTATCCATGTCAATTCACGCTTCAGAATAATAACCGGATCAGAAAATAACGGCAGCAGGGCGAATGTTTCCCAAAATGACTGGTGTTTGGAGGCAACCAAAAGCGGGCCATCCGGGATATTCTGCAAGCCTCTGATCTCATATTTGGTTCCGATCAAAACCTTCAACCACCACAGGCTTGCGCGGCACCACAAATGCAGGAAAGCTGTGAGATATCGTCTTGGAAATATGAGCAGGGGCATGGCCGCCAAAATGAAGAAGACTAAATTTAGGTAGAAAACGATATYGAATATGAACGCCCGGGCGGGGGAAGATGCCCCGATTTTACTGTTTGCGGCCATCAATACGCAGTCCCCATAATTGTTGACGCGGCGCTATGGAAATTGCTGCGCAGAATTGCTTCGAGATATTTCAGATATTCAGATGCAAGCAATTTTAGCGATCCGGGGTTTGACCACCATTGATCAATTTTCACCCGCTCGGTCACAACCGGATATGGGATGAACATGATATTTGGCATGGCCCGCTCGATCTCGATCAAGCTGCGTGGCATATGATAATTGCTGGTGACAATGATGACCGACATGAAACCCTGATCCTCGACCCATTTCCTGGTCTCATTGGCATTGCCGACCGTATTCAGGGCCTGATAGTCGAGATCGATACAGCACGCAAACAGGTTTGCAAATTGCGGCATCGAGCTGCCCAGCGCGTTTCTGGTTGTTGCGGTATTTACACCCGATATCAGCAGCCTCTGGCCTTTGCCGGCATGCAACAAACCTACCGCGATCTCGATCCTGTCAGCGGCTCCGGTCAATGCGACAATCCCGTCGGCCCGGGGCAGGTTTTCAGTGCCGGTTTTTGGAATTTCATTTATGAAAAACAAAAATCCGCCGAGAAACAACGCCACCGCCAACCCGCACAAAAAAGCAAACGTGCGGAAGGCCCGGTAGGGACCGGTGTGTTTGTTTTCTGGCGGTGCCGGATTATCCGGGTCTGAATTCGACAAATTTTGCATTGATCCTGAATTGGCCATTCATGCCAGTTCCTGATGTTGCTGCATCTGGCACCAAGCTAAATTCAAATTGAAATTTACTCAACACTTTTGAGATATCGAAAAACCGTATATCTGGAAGTGAGGGACGTCAAAATAGCTAAAAACGCGACAATTCCGGCAATCGCTGCAAATCCGCTCCATCCAATTGAAACTGCATGGATGAGGCTATTGAATTCTCCATCAAGGCTGCGCGGTGCGACTTGTTCAAGCGCGTAGCGGGCCACAATGAATGCAGTTGCCGCCAGAAACCCGCCAGCAAGTCCGCCTTTCAGGCCAAGCACCAGAAAATGGCGTTCAAATTCCCGGACGATAAATCTGTCACGGGCGCCGACCAGATGCAGCACATTGACCACATCGCGATTCGATGACATGGCGGCGCGGGTCGCGAATACAATGATTGCAATTGTCGCCCCCAACATCAGGATGAGGACCAGAAAACTGGTCCATTTGATCCAGTTTGCCGCCGACCGAACCTGGTTCTGCCAAACCCGGTGATCGTCAAGCCGTGCGCCGGGTACAATGGCGATCAGTTCTGACGCCAAAACCTGCAAGTTCGGAGGGTTGCGGCGATCAATTTCGACCGTGATCAATTGCGGCACCGGGAGATCGTCAAAATCAAGATCCGCGCCGAGCCAGGGCTCGAGCAATTTCCGGGTCTCTTCGTTTGAAATCGGTTCGGCACGCACAACACCGCTTACGGTTCCCAGATGGCGCATCGCCTTGTTGATTTCGTCGGCCATGTCGAGGCCATCAACAGGCTTGATCTGGAGGGTCAGTTCGCTGGCGGCCTCGCTTGTCCATGCAATAGAGGCCCGGTGAACCGCCCACGCCGTACCGAGCGCCAGGCAAGCCAGAAAGCACATGATCGCGGTCACCAGAACCAGAGCCCGTCCGATAACATTTTCAACCGGCACAATAGGTGTTGATTTATGGGTGATGCGATCAAAATACCGTTGCAGCCAACCGGCAGGATCGGGCGCTTTTGGAACAGATTGAGGCCTGCTGGGAGGGATGATTGGTTTTTGTGGTTTGCGGCTCATGGTGTTTCTCAGGAATCAATCCACAAATGACCATCTTCGAGGATCATGTGGGGGGCATCGGACAGGCGCATCAATTCAACATCATGGGTGGCAATAATAACTGTTGTGCCGAGCTTGTTGAGTTCTTCAAACAACCCAAGCAACCGTTTGGCCATGCTCGGGTCCACATTGCCGGTTGGTTCATCAGCGAGCAAAAGCTGGGGTTGGCCGACAACAGCACGGGCGATCGCGGCGCGTTGTTTTTCACCCCCCGACAAAACTTCCGGGCTGGCCCGCATGCGATCTCCAAGTCCGACCCATTTCAGCAACTCAATCACGTTGGCGCGATAATCCTGTTCGGGTTTTTCGGTGGCACGCAAAGGCAGGGCGACATTTTCAAAGGTGGTCAGATGGTTCAGTAGCCTGAAATCCTGAAACACGACCCCGACCTTGCGTCGCAATTCWGGCARATCRGTAGACGATAAGGATGCCACATCCTGACCAAATAAATTGACAAGACCGCGGGTTGGTTTGAGCGCCATAAAGAGCAGGCGCAATAGCGTGGTTTTACCGGCACCAGATGGTCCGGTCAGGAAATGGAATGAGCCTGGCGCCACATGGAATGAGATGTTACGCAAAATTTCCGGGCCCATGCCATAACGCAAGCCAACATTTTCGAAGCGAATCACTGCGCAAACCCTTTCAAATGGTCGTTTGTATGGAACCTGACCCTAGTTATGCCGAACTAGTTTTAACGCGATCTTAAGCGTAAATGAGGCAATCATTGGCCGACGGTATGTGCGCCTTGTTCCAGGATGGATCTGCGGCAATTCCGTTCCGAGTATGAGAACCGTCTGCAATGATCCTGACCTGTCCAGAATGTACAACCAGYTAYGAAGCAGATGAYGCCCTKTTGGGGCCGACCGGTCGCAAGGTCAAATGCCATAATTGCGGCAATATCTGGATGGTTATCAGAGACGCGCCGGTTGAAGATGTTGCGGTTGAAGACATTGTGGTCGAATCGAAACCGGGAATTGAACCGGATTTTGATGACCTGATTATTCGTGATGTTGAAAGCGATAAAAATCTAGTTCCGGAAGACGATCCGGAAGTAGAGGCAGCCAGCGCTGAAATGCAATCGGAACCCGTTTCCGAACCTGAACCTGCTCCAGCTCCAGATTTTGCGCCTGATTCCGATGATTTTGGTGAAGCGGTCGAAGGGCCAGACGCTGAAATATCGTTGGAAACCAGCGAAAAAGAAAAAATGCAAACGCCGGATATGGATACCGGTGCTGAAGACTTTAAAACCGTAACAGCTGATATTGAGAAGCTGGCGTCTCGGGAACAAGCGCGATCCCGCAATCCCGACCCCACTCTGGTGTTGCCGATTTCCAAAATCCGTAGATTTGCCGCCATCGCGGCGGCTATTCTGCTTGTTGTCGCCGGCCTGGTGATGTTCCAGACACCAATTGTGCGCCATGCGCCCGGTATGGCGCGGCTTTACGCGCTTGTGGGAATAAATGTCAATTTGCGAGGCCTAGAATTTCGCGATATCGCYTATGCCCGTGCCTATGAAGACGGTTTGACCGTGCTGACGGTGCGTGGAGAAATAGTCAATATTACCGATGCCCCGGTTCAACTTCCCATGATAAGGTTTTCTCTGCGCAATGACCGTGAGCAGGAGATTTATCATTGGTCCGGAAGCGCGGGGCGCGAATTGCTGTTACCTTCTGGTGCTGTGCCCTTTGAGACACGGCTTGCGTCGCCGCCGGCAGCGCAGGAAATACTGGTACAGTTTGCAAGGTAAGTTCATTTATGAGGACCAAAGGTCACCCGTCCACCAGAATTGATGTTCTGTTTGAGGCTGAGAAAATTGCCGCGCGCAACGAAGAATTGGCAATTGAAATTGCAGCAAGCGAGACAGAAAATCTGCTCGTCGTACCTGTTCTCAAAGGCAGCTTTGTATTTGCCGCTGATTTATTGCGGGCATTGCACCACGCCGGACTGGCGCCGGAAGTGGATTTTTTTTCGCTCTCCAGCTATGGCGCGGGCACAAAATCCAGCGGTGAAGTAAAAATAATGCGCGATGTGGAGACCAATGTCGAAGGTCTCAATGTTCTCTTGATTGATGATATTCTGGAATCCGGCCGCACTTTGGCATTTGCCAAAGATCTGCTGATGGCGCGCAAGGCCAAAAGCGTGAAAACCTGTGTTTTGCTTGATAAGCCGAGCAAACGGGTGGTTGATCTACAGGCCGATTATGTGGGGTTTGAATGCCCTGACCTTTTCGTTGTCGGCTACGGGATCGATATGGCGCATTCATTTCGCGAATTGCCGTTTGTAGGTGTGGTTCATACCGACGACGATTAGGCGACAAAGCGTTTGCTTCTAGAACCGCCGCAGCAGACGTTCAAAATAATCCAGTTCGATCCGGGGGCGATGACGCTCACCATAACGGCGGCGTAATTCTTCAAGAATTTCACGGGCGCGCTGAATTTCAATTTCGTCCGGCACCTGAACATTCATCCCTAGATCGGGATCGTTTGTCGGCCGGGGGCGGCCCAGCGGGTCGGTGGTCTGATTGCCCTGGCGGCTGCCGCTCTGCGCAAGGCTATTCGCCAATTGTTCGGCCAGAGCACCTGCACCTTCGCGCAAATTCTGTAACGCTTCACCTTGATCTTCCGTTGCCTGGCCGGTGCTGCCTTCGCCGAGCGCATTGATGGCGTCGCCCATATTTCCCTTGGCATCGTCAAATTCATCTCCAGACTGGGAATTCAGGCTATTCAATTGTTCCAATAATTGTTCAAGGGCGGCCTGCAAATCGGCCTGGCGTTGTTGCATTTCGCCAAGTTCTGCCTGGCGGTCACTGTCTGAACCATTGGCGCCGTCCTGCTGGTCCATGCGGAAACTTTCGTCCATCAATTGGCGCTGCTGGTCGATCATGTCGCCGAGCTGATCGAGTGATTCTGACATTTGCCGCTGTTGGCCAGTTTGTTGCTGCATCTGACCCATGCGCAGGTTTTCCAGCAGGTCCTGCAACTGGCTCAGCATTTGCTGGGCCTGGTCGCGGGCGCCGTTGCGGGCCATATTCTCGATATTGTCGAGCATCCGGGACAGGTCCTGCGAGGTGATGGCGTCATCCTGCATAGATTGCTGGGTGTCCCCAGAGGGATCATTGTTTTGGGCATCTTGTGACAGAGCCTGCAAATAATCGCTCAAAGCCTGGCGCAGGTCTTCGATMCGTTGCTCAATYTCTTCYGKTGAKGCGTCGCGGGCMAGSGCCTGYTGCARCGCTTCCTGSGCMGCGCGTAATTGTTGTTCGGTKTCCGAMAGRTCGCCATTTTCSAGCTTCARMGCGATTTGCCAAAGCTGYTCGATCACGCTGATCAGGGTTTCATTGTCTTGCCGCAACCCGAGCCGCCACCGGGCGGATCGCAGGGCTAAAAAAATCCGAAGATCGGGGATGAATGTTTCCGGTGCAATCGACAAGGCATCCAGTGCCCGACCAACGCTCGCATATTCTGACGGCGTGAAGGCGAGTTTGTGACGTTGCTCGATGATGGAGCGGGCCAACGGGTCAGTGAAGGTGCGCACGGGCAGGGTGAATTCCACTTCGGCGCTCTCGCCGATCTGGCCGGCATCATCATAAACCTGCAAGCGCAACAAAACCTGCGTCCCGGCCCAGGGGTGGGAGGTTAAGTCTTGATAAATCTGGGCCTCGCCGTCGCGGGTTCTGGATTGCGGCAGCGCCAGGGGAAAGCGCGGCGCATCAAACAATGGTGACGTGGTGTCCTGGCCAGCTTGATCTTCTTCGTAAACCGGCGCGCGTTCAACCAGACCTTCCCCGGCAATGACGCCATAATCATCCCTAACCCTATAGCCAAGGCGCAACACACCGGCATTGGATGCTTCAGGCGGGCCGAGCAGAACGATTTCAGGAATTTGGTCTTGGATTATATCGAGCCGCCATTGGCCGATTATGGTCTCGCCATCGAGGATTGTGATTTGACGATTGTCGGCAATGTTGCCGCGATATTCTCGCACATTTTCGGCAGGGGCGGTAACGGCAAAATCACTGCCGGATGAGGTTGGGTCCGCAGGGGCACCATTGATCGGGCGCATGCCAATAGATATTTTTCGCTCGCCCTGGGCCCTTAAAATAAATTCACTGTCGGCAGGGATTTTATAAACGCCGCTGTCTTCGTCCGGACGGGCTGACGCTGGTCCGGTCAAAAATATTGGTGGGCGTCCGGTATAATCGGGTGGCGTAATCCAGGCGTCGATTTGGATCGGGTTGGCGGGTGACCGGTCGGCGAAACTAAATGGGCTGGATATCTGGACCGACCAGCCGGAGCCTGCGAATAAAAATCCGACGATCAACATCATCGCCAGCGGTACACGCAGGGCATAGGGGTCGCTGCGGGCAAATTCAGGGCGCGGCCAGACCGCCTTCAATCGCGCCATCTGGCTTGCCAATCGGGCCTTGTGTGCCTGCCACAATTTTTGTGCCTGGGGGTTGTTTTCGCCGAGCGACAACGGGTCTTCGTAAGATGATGCCGGACGATGCTGGATACCGGATCGCTGCTCGATGCGGCGAAGTGCTTTTTCGCGGGTTGGAAACCGGGTGCGAAATGCTGGAACAAGGGATGCAACCAGGGCCAGTGCAAATGCCGCCAKGCCGATTCCACGGACGGTTGGTAGCAGGCTGTCCCATAAACCAAACAGCGCAGATATCAGAAACAACCCGATCACCAACATGACAGGCCAGAATGCGGGCCATATACGTTCCCAGAAAAGCGCCAGCCGGGTCATTCCAATCCGCCGCGCCAATTTATGTTGGCCGGACAGATCAGGCGATGACAGATCAGGTGCCGATTGTGTTTCGTCTGGTTGAAGCATGCTTATCGATTTCCCGCCGGTGCCGGGTTTAACGTCACCGCATCGTCATTGTCTCCGCTCCCCAAAGGTCAGGATAGCATAGTTTGGTTCAGGTGAGCCAGTCGGGAACAGAATCAAGTGCAATCAGATCATCAAAGCTTGGCCGTGGCCGAATGATATGATGCGCCGCGTCCCTGACCATGATTTCCGGTATCAGCAAGCGACTATTGTAGGTCGATGATTGAACCGCACCGTAGGCCCCCGCGGTCATGAATGCCAACCGGTCGCCAGGCTTAACCTCGGACATGGTGCGATCCAGCGCCAGATAATCGCCGGTTTCGCAAACTGGCCCAACAATATCAGCGCGGATTTTGGTGTCATCGGGACTTGACTCGGTGACCGGCTGAAAATCATGTTCAGCGTTATATAAAGTCGGGCGTATAAGGTCATTCATTGCGGCATCGACAATGACAAAGGTTTTGTCGGCCCCGGCTTTCACATAAATCACCTCGGTTACCAGAATGCCGGCGTTGCCGGCGATCAATCTGCCGGGTTCAAAAATAACCTGGCAATCAAGATCGCTCACATGGCGGCGGACAATCTTGGCATATTCGGATGGCGCAGGTGGGATGTCGCCACCCTGCCCATATGGGATACCGAGGCCGCCACCAAGATCGATATGCTCGATTGTGTGGCCGTCTTCGCGCAAACTTCCGATCAATGTAGCGAGCCGCGCAAAGGCCGCGTCGAAGGGCTCCAGTTCGGTGATCTGACTGCCGATATGGGTGTCGATGCCAACAACGCGCAAATKGGGCATGGCGGCGGCGCGGCTATACACGTCGCRGGCGCGGGTCCAGGGAATGCCGAACTTGTTCTCGGATTTTCCGGTYGATATCTTGGCGTGGGTGCGGGCATCYACRTCGGGGTTGATRCGGATYGATATGGGGGCGACCTTGCCCATCTCTCCGGCAACTTCATTCAGGATGGTGAGTTCGGGTTCAGATTCCACATTGAAACAATGGATACCGACTTCAAGCGCCAGGCGCATTTCGCGTCTTGTCTTGCCAACGCCTGAAAACAGAATTCGCTCAGCCGGGATGCCTGCTGCCAATGCCCGGCGCAATTCACCCTCCGATACCACGTCGGCACCAGCACCAAGGCGGGCCAGGGTTGTCAGAACGGCCTGATTTGAATTGGCTTTCATCGCGTAACAGACCATCGAAGGCAGGTCGGAAAATTCTTCCGAAAATACYCTGTAATGGCGCTCTAAAGTAGCGCTTGAATAACAATAAAACGGGGTGCCRACYTCRTCCGCCAATTGGTCAAGGGACACTTGTTCGGCGTGAAGAATACCATTTTTATAGCTGAAATGATGCATGATTTGTCCAGGAGCCGTTTGCAATCCGGCCTTCATTCAGGTCCGGAAAAAATCGCTTAAAGAAGAAAGTCGAGAAAGAAGGTGCGTTTTTCGCGCGGTGCCTGTTCGACACCATCAACCCCTTGCTCCGCCTCGCTTTGCACAGCATTGGCACCGGGCGGCGGTTCAAGAGGGCCCCTTCGGCCACAAGCAGAAAGACCAATCACCATAATGGCGGTTAGTAAAAAAGCTGGTTTCCCAATCAATTTCCACATGTTGCGTATCACAGGCTRTTCTCCTGAAGTTGCGGCCATACTACATTTCAGTWTTGGCAATTGCACCCCCAATTCGCCAWTTTCATGGCGAYCGGGTGCTAAKCCCGTTTKGCCGCTTCKCGSGCCARCCTGGTTTGCCATTTCTTTGCCTGTTTGCGCACGTTTGCCGGCGCTGTGCCGCCAAGGCTGGTGCGGCTTTTGACCGAGCTTGCGACCGTTAGAACCGAAAAAATGTCTTCAGTAATGGCTGGCTCCACCGCTTGCATATTTTCAATTGTAAGCCGGTGCAGGGGCAAATTCCGGCCTTCAGCCATAGCCACAAGCTCGCCGGTAATATGGTGAGCCTCGCGGAACGGTTTGCCGAGCACGCGGACGATCCAGTCGGCAAGGTCGGTCGCGGTGGCATAGCCCTCGCCCGCCGCCGCCCTCATCTTCGCTTCGTCGGGCACGAGATCGCGGACCATGCCGGTCATGGCGCGGATCGCGAGCGACAGCGCCTCGAACGCCTCCATGGCGCCCTGCTTGTCCTCCTGCATGTCCTTTTGATAGGCGAGCGGCAGGCCCTTCATCACGATCAGGAGCGCGCAAACGAGAAAGTACCGAC
>JAESRU010000050.1 GCA_016764455.1 Hyphomicrobiales bacterium
TAATGATTCTGAACTGGGAGTCACCAATATCTGGATCAACTGTCTTGTTAAGAAAGATAACCTCGTCATTGGTGTCATTGGCACCGGCATAGAACTTACCAAATATATCCGTGCCGTTTTGGATGCCAAGCAGGATGGCGTCGTCAACATGTTTATCGATAGCGGTGGTGCAATTCAGGCTCATCCGGATATCAAAAAAATTGAATTCGGACTTGATATGAAACGGGTTATCCGAAGAAAACTCGTTCTTGGCATCGCCGATGGGTGGTTAAAGGCCGATGGCGAGACTATCTTTACTGCCAAGGATCTCCGGGTGGGATTGTTCACAGACAATTCGTGATCATGCCACAATTTGGAATATAATAATCCTGTCTGGACAAGAATTATCGGCCCGCAGGGTCGCCAAACCCGAATTGAATTTGGGCCCGAATTGAATTTGGGGTTGTGAAAGGATCAATATGATGCGGCGTGTGGTTGTTACGGGAATGGGTATCGTATCGTCGATTGGCAACAACACTAGTGAAGTCGTTGCGTCTCTGCGTGAAGCAAAATCCGGCATTATCCGGGCTGACGATTATGTAGAACGGGGCTTTCGCTGCCAGGTTCACGGTGCGCCACAGCTCAATGTTTCTGAAATTCTGGACCGCCGCACGATCCGCTTCATGGGCGAGGGTGCCGCATGGAACTGGATCGCTGCACAAGAGGCGATTAAGGATTCGGGCCTTGAAGAAGATCAGGTATCGAACGTGCGGACCGGATTGATCATGGGGTCAGGCGGACCCTCCACATCGACCATTGTTGAAGCCGCTCGCATCACCGAAGAACGGGGCAGCCCGAAACGGATCGGGCCATTTGCGGTGCCAAAAGCCATGTCGAGCACGGCGTCCGCAACGCTTGCGACGCCGCTCAAGATCAAAGGCATCAATTATTCGATATCATCGGCTTGCGCCACCTCCGCCCATTGCATCGGCAATGCGGCTGAAATGATCCAATGGGGCAAGCAGGACATCATGATTGCCGGTGGCAGTGAAGATCTGCACTGGACCCTGTCCAATCTGTTTGACGCGATGGGGGCGATGTCGAGCAAACATAACGACACACCTGCCACCGCGAGCCGGGCTTATGACGCAACCCGCGATGGTTTTGTCATTGCTGGCGGCGCCGGGGTTCTGGTTCTGGAAGAAATGGAATCYGCCAAAGCCCGCGGCGCAAAGATATACGCGGAACTTGCCGGCTATGGCGCCACCTCTGATGGCTACGATATGGTGCAGCCGTCCGGCGAAGGTGCGGTCAGATGTATCCGCCAGGCCCTAGCGACGCWTGATCAACCGGTTGATTATATCAACCCGCACGCGACCTCGACACCGATCGGGGATTTGCGCGAAATTGAAGCCATGCGCGAAGTCTTTGGCGACAAGATGCCGCGTTTCAGCGCTACCAAATCCCTGACCGGCCATTCGCTTGGCGCGGCGGGTGCGCAGGAAGCAATTTATTCGCTCCTGATGATGGAGCATGATTTCATATGCGAATCTGCTCATATCACTGAAATCGACCCCGCATTTGCCGATTTACCGATTGTTCGGTCCAGAATCGACAATGCCGGAATTAACTGTGTTGTATCGAACAGCTTCGGTTTTGGCGGCACCAATGCGACACTTGCCTTTACAAGGGTTGGCGGATAACGGCGCAGTATTTGGCCGTCTCGAGATACACAATCAGACATAATTGTTTATCCCGGTTCCCCATTACCCTGTGCGAATATAAGCGGAATTTAATGAGCGCCTGGGGGCAGATGCTCGGGCCAACAATTGGTCTATTCCGATTTTTGGGTTTGTCCGGTTTGAGTGGATTTCAATATGGTTGAAGGACTGATGAAAGGTAAGCGCGGCCTGATTATGGGCGTCGCGAACAATCATTCAATTGCTTGGGGCATTGCCCAGGCGCTCCACAAACAGGGCGCTGAACTTGCATTTACCTATCAAGGTGATGCGTTCGGGCGCCGGGTGGCCCCGCTTGCAGAGTCTGTCGGCGCGGAACATGTCCTTGATTGCGATGTGGAAGATATCGCCAGCGTGGATGCGACTTTTGATGTTTTGCGTGATTCCTGGGGCTCGATAGATTTCCTGGTTCACGCCATCGCCTATTCCGACCGCAACGAACTAAAAGGCCGGTACGCAGATACCAGTCGCGAAAATTTTGTTCGCACCATGGTCATTTCCTGCTTTTCGTTTGCCGAAGTTGCCAAACGCGCAGCAAGCCTGATGACACATGGTGGCAGCATCATTACTCTGACATTTGCGGGCGCTGAACGGGTGATGCCCAATTACAACGTAATGGGCGTTGCCAAAGCTGGCCTTGAAGCAAGTGTCAGATATCTGGCGTCTGATTTTGGTACCGACGGTATTCGCGTCAATGCCATTTCGGCGGGTCCGATCCGCACCCTTGCTGGTGCCGGAATAGCTGATGCCCGCACCATGTTCTCCTACCAGCGCGATCATTCGCCGCTAAAGCGCAACGTCACCATCGATGATGTGGGCGGTGCCGGGCTTTATCTGCTCTCGGACTTGTCTGGTGGAGTTACCGGCGAAATTCATTATGTGGATGCCGGCTATAACATTATGTGCATGCCGCGCCCTGCGGACCTGGAATCCCAAAACGGAGATATCCGCCTGGGGGAGCAGACAAAGGAAGCCGCTGAATAGGGTCAATTGGGCCTGAACGGTTTCCTTGGTAGACGCCGCAAATTTCAAGATTTATGTGCTAGTGATATTTGCCCAAGAATGTCCAAAACCGAGGGGCTTTCTGCCACTCTCCAAGCCTCAGCCGCAAATCTCTTAAGTGCCATAARCTGCCATCGGTTTATTTTGCATACGAACGACTGCTCTGAGCCCAAATCAAACATGTTCCAGCGCGCGCCATTCGTCAAAACGAGCCAATTCGGATGACCATTGACTTATTCGACCAAACGACCCGATGACAAAAGAACTCCGAGAAACGGCATGGTCAATCCGGCATATGTTGCRAGGGCGCCCTCGTATTTAGGGACACCGTCATTGAGATCTCCAGATCGCGTACGATAATAAACGTCACAGTCAATTGGAGGCAATTCTAGTTCGGACACCGAACGAGCCGGTACCATCGACAGGGCCCCGTAGAAATGTGCAAGCACCGGTTCGTCGCAGGTCTTACATAAGCCTCGGATCAGCGGYGACGGTCGCGCAGTGCGAATCCATTTTATCTGTTCCTTATCGGCAATCTGGACTTGCCCGCGTCGGAAAACTAGAGCATCTGCATAGGCCGACTTGTAAACACTTTGACATTTCGTGCAGTGGCAGCGAAATCGAACCTTCGGCATYACCGAAAATCGTGCATTGGCTTTTCCGCAATCACAGCTGGTCGTAATCTTTTTCATCCCMAATTTCTGCATGGCGGATACTTCACTGTCAATAGCCGGTTTGCCCGCATTGCCGCCGTCAGATAGGCGCAACGCGAATTTCCGCTTCGGGTCAATAACGGAATCCGGAAAGGCGAACTAGGTTCGCTTTTTACAAGTGCACAAAAAANGAGCGGCTCCGAAGAACCGCTCTTTCAAATTTCAGATTTTGAAATCGTATTATTCAGCAATTTCTTCGCCGGTTTCCTGGTCCACAACTTTCATGGAGAGGCGAACCTTGCCRCGGTCRTCGATGCCGAGCAATTTGACGTAAATCTCATCGCCTTCATTGACATAGTCGGTGACTTTTTCRGCGCGATCCTGAGACAGCTGGGAGATATGCACCAGACCGTCTTTTGGTCCAAAGAAGTTCACGAAAGCACCAAAGTCGAGGGTTTTAACAACCTTGCCTTTGTAGATTTTGCCAACTTCCGGCTCAGCTGTGAGGCCGTGGATCCAATCCATGGCGGCCTTGATGCTGGCGAGATCGCTTGACGCTACCTTGATGGTGCCGTCGTCCGAGATATCGATTTTAGCACCGGTTTCTTCTACAATTTCGCGGATGACCTTGCCACCGGCACCGATCACATCGCGGATTTTGTCGACCGGGATAGTCATGGTTTCAATGCGCGGGGCATATTCACCCACTTCATCGCGGGCGGTTCCAAGTGCCTTGGCCATTTCACCAAGAATATGGATCCGGCCACCCTTGGCCTGTTCAAGAGCKGCTTTCATAATATCTTCGCTGATACCAGTGATTTTGATATCCATCTGCAAAGACGTGATGCCGTCTGCTGATCCAGCCACCTTGAAATCCATGTCACCGAGATGATCTTCGTCACCAAGAATATCGGAGAGGACGGCAAACTTGTCGCCTTCCTTGATCAGCCCCATGGCGATACCGGCCACTGGTTTTACCAGCGGAACACCGGCATCCATGACGGCAAGCGAGGTGCCGCAAACKGTCGCCATTGAAGACGACCCATTGGATTCGGTGATCTCAGACACTACACGGATTGTGTAGGGGAAATCTTCACGCGATGGCAGCAACGGATGCACGGCGCGCCATGCSAGCTTGCCGTGACCGATTTCGCGACGGCCGGGAGGGCCAACGCGGCGGGCTTCACCAACCGAATAGGGAGGGAAATTGTAATGCAGCAGGAAAGGTTCCTTGTAGGTGCCTTCCAATGCATCAACGAACTGCTCGTCGTCGCCGGTACCAAGGGTGGTCACTACAAGCGCCTGGGTTTCACCCCGGGTGAAGAGCGCCGAACCATGGGTACGCGGCAAAATGCCGACTTCGCATTCGATCGGGCGCACGTCTGAGAGACCGCGTCCATCGATACGGATGCTGTCATTCAGAATTTGACCACGTACGGTTGCTTTTTCAGCAGACTTGAACGCGGCGTCGATTTTGCCGGCCGAGATCGCATCGTCGCCGTCGCCACCAAGCGCTGCATGYGCCGCWGCGCGGACTTCGGCGAGGCGGTTTTGGCGCTCAGAYTTGGTCTTGATGCCATACGCTTCAGCAATATCTTTCGATACATGCTTGGCAACAATGTCCTTGATGGTGGAATCTTCTTCAGGCGGCAGGTCCCAGGCATCCTTGGCTGCTTTTTCAGCCAGGCGGATGATCGCATCGATCACCGGCTGCATTTCCTTGTGGCCAAACATGACCGCACCAAGCATGACGTCTTCAGACAATTCCTTGGCCTCAGATTCAACCATCAGCACGGCATCATTTGTGCCAGCAACAACCAGATCGAGATCGCCTTCGGCAACATCATCGATCAATGGATTGAGGATATATTCGCCATCCTTATAGCCAACGCGGGCGCCAGCGATCGGGCCCATGAATGGAATTCCCGAAATGGTCAGCGCCGCGGATGTGGCGATCAGACCCAGAATATCAGGGTCATTTTCCAAATCGTGGGACAGGACCGTGATCATGACCAGGGTCTCGTTCTGATAGCCCTTGGCAAAGAGCGGGCGGATCGGACGGTCGATCAGACGCGCGGTCAGGGTTTCTTTTTCAGAGGGGCGTGCTTCGCGCTTGAAAAAGCCGCCCGGAATTTTACCGGCGGCATAATATTTTTCCTGATAATGGACTGTCAGCGGCAGAAAATCGATCCCCTCTTTCGGGGTCTTGCTGGCAACAACAGCCGCCATGACAGTGGTTTCACCGTACTGGAGCATGATTGTGCCGTCGGCCTGGCGGGCAACCTTGCCCGTTTCCAGAATGAGCGGACGTCCACCCCACTCAATTTCTTCTCTATGGACTGTAAACATTATATTTTCCTATCGTTCATCTATCTCGTCATATCTGCGCATGCAGAGCCATGAACAAGACGGCTGGAAACTCTTACCCACATGGAAAAGTTTCCGGCGATCCTGTCATGGCCCCCATACATTCAAATGTGCCAATCGGGTGGCAGACGTAGCGCCACACCGGCCAGCTTTACTTACCGGCGGATACCGAGCCGGGCAATCAGATCCTGGTAGCGCTTTTCTTCTTTGCGCTTGATATAATCCAGGTGCCTGCGGCGCTGGCTGACCATTTTCAGCAATCCACGCCGGGAATGATTGTCTTTCTTGTGTGTCTTGAAATGTTCGGTGAGATTGCTGATCCGTTCGGTCAGGATTGCAACCTGGATATCGGGCGAACCGGTATCCCCTTCGCCTTGCGAAAATTCCTTGATCAACGCAGCTTTGCGTTCTTGTGTAATCGACATCGGATTACTCCTTATGTTCCATTTTGCGGGCTTGGCCCGGCAATATTAAAAACGCGTGTTGGATGCAATTCGCCGCGCCGAACTTCGCCAAGCGCCACAAGGTCTCCCTTGCAAACCGCATAGGCCAGGCCGGTAACAACAGGGGCATCCCCACCACGCACCAGAATGGACTGTCCTTGTCTGAGACAGACCGTATCCGCTCCGCTTACGGCCAGCGCCGGGATGTCGTCCAGCGCGGTCTCTACAGGGCAAATTAAAGTGGCCAGCATCTGCTGACCGTCGCCTTTATGACTGAAAGTCTCGAGTTTATCCAGTAAAATCATTCGGGCTTCGTCCATTGGCCCAACCCGGGTTCGGCGCAATTCGGCAACATGGCCAAAACAACCAAGATCGCGGCCCATATCGCGCGCCAAAGCGCGAATGTAGGTTCCCTTACCACACGTCACTCTGAAACGAGCATGGTCAGCGTCTGGTTGATCGACCAGGTCCAGGCTATGGATTTGGACCTGGCGCGGTTTTGGGGCGACCTTTTCGCCGCTCCTTGCCAAATCATAGGCCCGTTTGCCGTCGATTTTAATGGCTGAATATGCGGGCGGTGTTTGGGTGATTTCACCTTGATAGGATTGCAGGCAGTCAATGATATCCTGCATTTCCGGGCGCATTGTAGAGGTTTCCACCGCCTGGCCTTCGCGGTCATCGGTATCGCGTTCTTCGCCCCAACAAACCGTAAATTCATAATCCTTGGTGGCATCCACAATGAAGGGAACGGTTTTTGTGGCTTCGCCGAGCGCGATCGGCAACATCCCGGTTGCCAATGGATCGAGCGTTCCGGCATGTCCTGCTTTTTGGGCGTTGAACAAGCGCCGCACCACGGCCACAGCCCGGGTTGATGTCATGCCAAGCGGTTTATCGAACAATACCCAGCCGTCGACCTGATCGCCCTTACGCTTGCGGCCCATTCACTGTTGCCCTTCAGGATCTTTTCCAAGATCACGGGAAACCTCTGGCGAGCGCAACAGGTCATCGATCTTTCGCGATGCCTGAAACGAACGATCAAGCTCAAAACWCAGACCCGGCATGAATTTGAGGGTCAGTTTTTGTGACAGCAGGCCACGGATGCGTTTTTTATTCCGGTTGAGGGCATTGATGACCTCTTTTTCACCAGAACCACCAAGCGGCATAATAAAGACATTTGCGGTTTTCAAATCGCGTGCCATGCGCACTTCCGGTACAGTGATAATCCGGCCTTGCAAATCAGGATCATGGAACCCGCCATGGGTCAGGATTTGAGACAGTTCGTGGCGTATCACTTCGCCAACGCGCAACTGGCGCTGGCGCGGTGGTTTACCGCTACGGCCATCGCTGTCGTTGCGATGAGATTTGCTGGACATAACTTGTATCCGTATTGCTGAACGCTACCGTATGCGTAAAGGTCTCGGTTAAAGGGACCGCGCGATTTTCTCGACGTTGAAACACTCGATCACATCGCCTTCGCGGAGATCATGATATTTTTCAAACCCCATGCCGCATTCTTGGCCCGATACCACTTCGCGAACTTCGTCCTTGAAGCGTTTCAGAGTTGAAAGCTCCCCTTCGTGAATAACAACATCGTCGCGGATCAAGCGCACATTGGCGCCCCGCTGGACCTTGCCTTCGGTGATTGTACAACCGGCGATTTTGCCAAGTTTGGAGATATCGAAGACTTCGAGAATTTTGGCATTGCCAAGAAATTCTTCCCTGATTTCTGGTGACAACAGGCCGGACATGATGGCCTTAATATCGTCAACCAGATCATAGATCACCGCATAATAGCGAATTTCGATACCGGCCTGGGCAGCGGCGTCCCGTGCCTGCTTGTTGGCGCGCACGTTAAACCCGATAATCGCAGCGCCTGATGCAATCGCCAGGGTCACATCAGATTCTGTGATGCCGCCGGTTGCAGAATGGATTACCTGGGCWTTTACTTCATCGGTTCCAAGTTTATTCAGCGCTCCGGTAATTGCTTCAACCGAACCCTGAACATCACCCTTGATGACCACCGGTACATTGCTGCGCTGGCCCAGCTTGCTCTGGTTCATCATGTCTTCAAGGCCGCCACGGGCAGTTACCATGGTGGCTGTTTGTTTTTCACGCCGGGCGCGATCACGATATTCGGTGATTTCGCGGGCGCGGGCTTCAGAATCAACAACCGCAAACGAGTCGCCTGCCAGAGGTGCGCCACTCAGACCCAACACTTCAACAGGGACCGAAGGCCCTGCTGATTTGATCTGGCCATCGTGATCGTCGAACATTGCGCGGGCGTGACCCCATTCGGTGCCGGCCACAACGATATCGCCAACATTCAAGGTTCCGCGTTGAACAAGAATTGTGGAAACCGGCCCACGGCCCTTGTCGAGACGGGCTTCAATTACCACGCCTTCGGCGGAACGGTTCGGGTTGGCTTTCAATTCCAACACTTCTGATTGAAGTGAAATAGCATCAAGAAGCTTATTCAAATTGGTCTTTTTGAGCGCCGATACTTCGACCTCAAGAACATCACCAGACATGGATTCCACAACAATTTCGTGTTGCAAAAGATCTGTGCGGACCCGGGTCGGATCGGCGCTTTCCTTATCCATTTTATTGATCGCSACGATGATCGGYACKCCYGCCRCGCGGGCATGRTTKATGGCTTCAATKGTTTGYGGCATCACRCCATCRTCGGCWGCCACYACMAGAATAACGATATCGGTGACRTYGGCACCRCGKGCMCGCATCTCTGAAAAAGCGGCATGGCCSGGGGTRTCGATAAAGGTGATYTTWTTRCCSGACGGATCGGTTAGCTGRTAGGCGCCRATATGCTGGGTAATGCCRCCRGCYTCACCGGTAACAACRTCGGTTTCRCGYAAMGCRTCGAGCAAGGATGTCTTGCCGTGRTCCACRTGCCCCATRATGGTRAYAACAGGAGRCCGGGAYACCAGATCAGYTTCATCATCTGCTTCCGCAAACAASCCAACCTCAACATCGGCATCKGTRACRCGCTTGACGGTGTGGCCRAATTCACCAAYCAGRAKYTCYGCCAGATCGGCATCGATTACATCGCTTGGCTTGAGCATCTGGCCCTGTTTCATCAGGTATTTGACGATATCAACCGCACGCTCGGCCATCCGGTCTGCAAGTTCCTTGATCGTGATGGATTCAGGCAGAACCACTTCGCGCACTCGTTTGGCCTGCGGGCCCTGAGGCGCGGTTTGCTTCTTGATACGTTCGCGGTGACGACGCATTGCCGCCAAGCTACGCTCGCGGCCATCATCCTGGTTCAACGCATTGGCGAGTGTCAAACGGCCTTTGCGCCGATCGCCATCGCGGCGTGTTGCCGGGCGCTGTTCGGGGCGCTTCTGGGGAACGGCGGCTTTCGCCTCTCTGCCGCGGGCAGCTGCAGGTGCAGGGGCATCGGGATCAGGCGCATCGGCAGCGGCACGCGCCGCCTCTTCCACGGCGGCCAGCTCAGTAGCAACGCGTTGCTCTTCTTCAATACGCTCGCGCGCTTCTTCCTCTTTTTTACGATCTRCAGCGGCCGTGCGTTCTTCCGCACGGCGACGGTCATCATCGTCAAGCCGGGCACGCTCTTCTTCTGCACGACGACGATCATCGGCTTCGCGCTCTTTGGCAAGATTAAGAGCCTGAACGCGGGCTTCTTTTTCTTCGTTTGTCAGGCTCCGCAATACCATACCAGACCCTTTGGAGTCTAAGACAGGTGCTCTGCGTGCAGGGCTGACAGGGGCCGCCCGTTTAACTATTGGCGCTGGGGCCACGACCGGTGCAGGTGCCACTGGTGCTGGTGCTGCTTCCTGTTTTGNCGCTTCTTCAGGAGTGACAATGCGACGCCGCTTCTTTTCAACAACCACGGATCTGGTGCGGCCATGGCTGAATTTCTGACGCACCTGGCCTGAATCAACGGTACGACCAACACTCAGGGGTTTTGCCGCCCCAACGCGCAAAGTCTTTTCGTCGTCTGTATTGTTGGTATCACTCATACTGTTCGCGTATCCCTGAAAGCCTGTGCCGTCAATTACCTGTTGAATTATTCGTGTCCGGGCTGGTGGCCCGATATCGCAGCAATCTGCGGTATTTTTCGAGTATGGCGCTCGACAAACCACCTGATGGCATGCCTGCATGTACCACATTTGACAAACCCAGCACCAAACTCATCTGCGCTGAGGTAAATATGTCGATTACCGGCACTTCGTCGCGCAAGCCCATGGCATGCAACGCGGCGCCGGTTTTACGCATTCCGTCTTTAGCCCCGTCCGATGCGTGAAGCACAAGGGCGATGCCGCCAGACCTGATCGCGCCGTCCAAACGTCCCTGACCGGTAATGATTTGCCCAGCTTTGCGGGCCATCCCCAGAGATTCGAGCATTGATTTCTGCAACAAAACATCAATCAGACCAGGYAGATCATCGGGCAACACCACATTGGTGGAAAAGGCACGGTTGAACGCTTTTTTGGCGCAGGCCCGCTCAATATCTTCGCGCGTTGCTGTTACCCAGACACCCCGGCCGCCCAATTTGCGGAAAAGGTCAGGGGCGATTTCACCCTCTGGCCCAATTGCAAAGCGGATCAATTCCGCGCAATCCTTGCTTTCGCCGGTGACAATGCATTTGCGGGTCATGCTCGCCGTCGCAGCAACGGACGTGCCACGACGCGCGGCGCGCCGGCGGGGCTGCGAGGGTTTGCCCCCCAGCCCTTCCGGTTTGACCTGCTCAGTTATTGTTTCGACCGGCTGTTGCATCAGGTCTCACTTGTCTCCTCAACGGCTTCGCCGTCTTCCCCTTCGGGGAGTTCGGCAGGTTCTTCTTCAATCCATCCCGCAGCAAGGCGCGCAGCCATTACAAGGTTTTCAGCCTCCTGGCGGGACATATCAAGATTGCTCAAGATACCTGTATGCCAAACCGTTTCGCCTTCGGTGCGCTCGGACCAGCCAACAAGTTCATCCGTTGCGTAACCAGCAACATCTTCAACCGTTTTGGCTTTGTCTTCGCCAAAAGCCACCATGATGGCTGTTGTCACACCCGGCAATTSGCCAACCGCGTCTTCGACACCAAGCTTGGTACGCTCGGCCTGAAGTTCAGTTTCACGGCGCTCGAGAAATTCCAGTGCCCGGCGTTGGATTTCGCCGGCCGTGTCTTCATCCAGACCCGCAATTCCGGCAATTTCATCCGGCACCACATAGGCAACTTCTTCGGCATTGACGAAGCCCTCGGACGCCAAAAGCTGACCGATCATTTCATCCACATTAAGCTCTTCCATGAAGGTTGCACTGCGTTCAGTGAATTCCTTCTGGCGGCGTTCAGATTCTTCGGCTTCGGTCAGGATATCGATATCCCAGCCCGACAATTGTGACGCGAGCCTGACATTCTGGCCACGTCGGCCAATGGCCAGCGACAATTGTTCGTCCGGCACCACAACCTCAATCCGCTTGGCGTCTTCATCCAGCACCACCTTGGCCACTTCGGCCGGTGCCAATGCATTGACAATGAAAGTGGCAGCGTCGGGCGACCATGAAATGATATCGATTTTCTCGCCCTGCAATTCGTTGACCACGGCTTGCACACGGCTGCCGCGCATACCAACGCAAGCCCCGACCGGATCGATCGACGGATCACTGGATATGACAGCAATTTTGGCGCGACTGCCTGGATCACGAGCAACAGATTTCAACTCGATGATGCCATCGTAAATTTCCGGCACTTCCTGGGCAAACAATTGCGCCATGAATTGAGGATGGGTCCGTGACAGGAAAATCTGCGGCCCGCGCTGTTCCCGGCGCACATCATAAATGAAAGCACGGATACGGTCGCCGTAGCGGAAACTTTCACGCGGCAACAATTCGTCGCGGCGGACAACACCTTCGGCGCGCCCAAGATCGACAACAACATTGCCATATTCGACCCGCTTGACGACACCGTTGACGATTTCGGAAACGCGGTCTTTATATTCTTCAAACTGGCGATCGCGCTCGGCATCGCGCACTTTTTGCACAATGACCTGCTTGGCGTTCTGGGCGGCGATGCGGCCAAAATCAAGTGGCGGAAGCGGTTCGGCGATAAAATCACCAACCTGGGCGGCAGGGTTGCGGGCCAGAGCTTCGCTCAGAGGTATTTGGCGTGCTTCTTCATCCACATTTTCAACCACTTCGAGAAGACGATTGAGCGTGATCTCGCCGGTTTTAGGATCGATCTGCGCTGCGATCTCGTTCTCCGCTCCATAGCGCGAACGGGCCGCACGCTGGATGGCTTCCTCCATTGCAGAAATTACAATTTCCTTGTCGATTGCCTTTTCCCGGGCAACCGCGTCCGCAATCTGGAGAAGCTCCAGTCGGTTTGCGCTTACTGCTGCAGGCGCCATTTCACCACTCCGAAATTGATCATGTTTCCATCTCCATTTATCCGCCGCGAAATCATCACTGATCAGCGATCCCCGATTGTTTTGACCGGCGAAGCGATTCTTCAATCAAATCGTCAGTCAACATTAATTTGGCTTCAGCAATTGCCGAAACCGGCACCGCAGCACGGTTTTTATCCCCGCCCGAAATTGCCAAATTCAATATTCCGTCTTCGATACTTTCGATAAAGCCACGATAGCGTTTGCGACCGTCCATCATCTGCTCAAGTTCGACCCGGCATTCATAACCGCGCCAGCGCTCGAAATCGCTCAAACGCACCAACGGGCGGTCAATACCCGGCGACGACATTTCCAGATTGTAGGCCGTGTCCACCGGATCATCTACATCCAGGGCAGCTGAAATCGCGCGGCTGGCAAGGGCACAATCACTGACCGGCATAGACCCGTCCGGACGCTCTGCCATGATCTGCAACGTGGAACCTTCGCGCTGGGACAGTTGGACGCGCACCAGCCGGAAACCAAGCTCCAGCAGGATCGGTTCGACAATATTGACGATTCTGGCTTCCAAACCCATTTCGCGCACGAATCTTGGTTCGTTCAGGTCAGGCCCGGATGTGCCCGTTTTGGGCGTGCCAGTCTCGGTTTTAGTTTTTATCGCCTCAGACAAAGCGCCAAATTCTCTCATTCTTCAACACAGGTTCACAGGGATCGGCCAAGCCAAAAGGAGCGGGCCGGGTGTGGCCCACTCTCAACGATTGACGACGCTGTGAGTGAATGGAGAGATAATAGGCCCGATTTACAAGATTTGCAACCCGGCCCAGCCTTCACCTTCGCAAAAAGGAGAGATATGAGGCGGTACGCCCTGCCTCGGTGGCTTTTCTCTCATACCGTGTTTCTGGCCAATCAATGGGTCGCTGACGCCAATCATCGGGATGATTGGCGGTCCAATAAAAATCCGGATTTTCCAGAATTTTACGCATCCCCCAGTCCACATAATCCGGGATATCACTGGCAAACCGCAATTCCGCACCAGGCTTCATGATTCGGGCCAAATGAGAGATCAGCAGATTGGAAATGATCCGGCGCTTGTTGTGGCGTTTTTTCGGCCAGGGATCCGGGAATAAAATGAAGACCTTGTTGAGCG
>JAESRU010000170.1 GCA_016764455.1 Hyphomicrobiales bacterium
ACTGGAGCAAAAAGGATATGTCACCAGAATTGTGAGCGCGCATGATCGGCGCGCGCGAGAGGTTAGCCTGAGCCCTGATGGGCAAGAAACCATAGAAGCACTTCTTCCTATCGTTACGCAGCTACAATCCGAAATACTTTCGAACCTGGATGAAGACGAACAAGATCAATTTCTGCAACTCCTTAAAAAAACAGCAATGCCAAACTAATTTGATGCGCTGTCGATATTGGTAAAACTTCAACTCATCCAGAAGAAGCTTGCTTACGCCTGCCCCGTTTGCAGCCAACGGGAACAATCTGCTCCGAGCTCAGCAACAGCTTTTTCTTCATAGGCGGCGCAATCTTCAGCGCTGAGCGTATCGCGCCAACGATCATTTATCCCCTTGTGTATGAAGGTATCCGCACCGCCATCCCAGAACGCGCCGCCCAACGGGACGCTAGCGGTCGCGTTGGCCTTCATATAGTCAAAGCCGCAATGTTCTAGAATGGCATCCCAATTTTTCTCATCGATCGAGATATCAAGGAATTCCGATATACGTCTGATTTCACTCGGCATATCTGCCTTCAATTGTGCGAAATGAATGAACATAACATTGGGTAAATCTCGGATTTGCCACCATGATCTTGTGTTTTCCCAAAACGACCAAAACGGAAAGCCATCCTTTTCCAGCCATTCAAGAAAATAGTCCCGGATGGAATCTGGCGGCGGTTCGATCGCGGGCCCTACCCGGCCCGGACTATCATTTAGCGCCTCATACCAAAGCTGGTTGGCGTTGATGTGATGGTTGTACAAGCTCCAGACCACATCGCGCCCGTCCCGGGCGATATAAATGTATTTCGCCTTTGGTGAAAATACGAGCGCATCAACCGGCAAATGCGTTTTGAGAAACCGCCTGTGGGTCTGCGTCTCCACTTCAGCCAGTTTGATTTCCTTTGGCGGCACCCGCAAATCCATCCATGGCGACATATCCGCGACGGCAAGATTTTCTTCTGCGTTGAAGATCAACTGGCTGATAATTTGCTG
Organism: Hyphomicrobiales bacterium; assembly: GCA_016764455.1. Classification (GTDB taxonomy): domain Bacteria; phylum Pseudomonadota; class Alphaproteobacteria; order Rhizobiales; family NORP267; genus NORP267. The sequence goes on from JAESRU010000170.1 coordinate 1,024, forward strand.
CAACCAGGTCGTGCCGGATTTGGCATAGGTGGCGATGATTATGTCATCATCGCGAAATTTATGATCATTCCAGATTGTGGAATCAAAATGATGGCTATGCAGCTCGCGCGTTTTTTGCGGCCATGAAATTYCACTCATTGTCAAAGTTCCCCCCGGACTGGCGACAGGTCGAAGCCTGCTTTGCATCTCATTATATAGCCTGGGCAAAAAATTGAAACAATGTACACGCCTGGCCGCGATGCACGCTGGAATAAACTGATCGACACCGGCAATGGTTTGCCAACAGCGCCAATCAAAAAAAATTACGCCATATGCACGACCAAAGCTGTCAATAGCTTAAGGCATAGACCTTCATTGAAGCTTTTGGATTTTCACAAAGCCACCTCGACGTCTGGAGTACGCCGGAGCGGTAGCTCCGTTGCAAAATCGAGCGTTTTTGAAATGGATATTCAGTTATTGAATATGGGAGTTTTTCCATCATCTGCGTATCCGGTCACCCCTGGTTCCCACCAAAGTACTGGATTTTTTTGGAAACTCTGGCGCTCYTCCATGCGCGCAACCAGAGACTGGATTTTCGGAAATGATGGTAATTTTGGATCAAGTGACAAAGGACGGTTTTCGATAAATCGTAAATGGCACGTCAGAAAAATATCCTGGATGGAAACCACACCAGAATAAAAACCTTCTCCCTCGCTTACTATTCTTTCTTCCAACCAAGGGAGTAAATGTGGAAACCGATCAGCACAACGTGTCAGAAATTCATTGTCTTTGTAAGGAACACCTGACCATTGCAACTGACTGATTGTTGTTGCTGCTGAACCCAAAGTTTGGATAGTGGCGAAGGTGAGCCTGTCTTGCCATTCAGAGTTGCGTCTCCAACAGGGTTTGGTTAGCGGAGGGGCCGCATCAGGGCGTTCTGGATAAGTCGACAAAAGATACTCTGAAATGAGGCCACTTTCCCAAAGAACATTACCATTGTCCCACAATGTTGGCACTTGAAGTGTCGGSGTYGCGGCAGCGCGGTCTTCTACACTGGGAGTGGTTATTTCTTCCCGTTTTTCATACGCCAACTCCAATTCATCAAGTATGATACGCGTTCCACGTGCAAAGGGGGATCCGGAAGTGAATAGAAGTGTCCGCATTTCATATTTCATATTTCATATTTCATATTTCAYCTGAATTCATTTCTAGGCAACATGAACCAAAATTCATTGATGATACAGAGGCAAGAAGTTTCCTGAATTGGCATCTTGTACCCGTCGCAAAATCATCTTTTGTGCACCAGACTGAAATTTGAAGCGCAACGCAGTGGAACTGTCTTCAGTCATCCGGTTGGCCGTCGCGGAAGGGTTTTAGCGCTGCATAAATTGTGGCGTGAACGGGGGTTGGAATATCCAGTTCCCGACCAAGTCTCACGACTGCGCCGGACAAGCCATCTAATTCGAGGCGGCGGCCATTTTCCAAATCAACCAACAATGACGCCTTGCCATCTGGATTGGATTCAATTCTGGCCATTACCTGCTCAACAACATTCGAGCCGAAAGTTACCCCTGCCCCATTTCCTACGCGTTTTGCTTCAGCAATGGTTTCTCGCAGGAGCCAGCGCATATCAGGGTCTTTGCAAACCGTGCCAAATGTACATCTAGTTGCCCCTGTTGTGGCACTGGTGCCTGCAACCAACAGAAATTTCTCCCACAGCATCAAGTCGGTGTCGGCGCAACTTTCGGCGTCGATACCGGCGGAATGAAATATCGCTAGCAAGGCGCTAACCCGATCACTATCGCCGCCACCAGGCTCCCCGAAAACAACATGGGGCTGGCCTGCAAACTTGCCGAAATATGTAATTTCACCCGGCGCCGAAATGCTGGCCGGGAAATATGCAGCGCCGCCAAGCATGGCATTTGAGCCAACCAATGCACCAATGTTGCGCACGCTCTCAATGCCATTTTGCAACGTCAATATGGTCGTGTTTTCACCGACCATCGGTGCAATGGCGCTGGCGGCAGTTTCGGTGTCATAATGTTTGACGCAAAATAAAATTGTATCGACAATTCCGATCTCGCCCGGCGTATCGGTCGCACGAACATCGGAGATATCCAGAATTTCTACCCCGCGAATGCGCAACCCGTCGCGCTTGATGGCGTCAAGATGAGTGCCGCGCGCAATGAATGTAACATCATGGCCGGAGGCAGCCAGCTTGCCGCCCAAATATCCACCAACGCCACCTGCGCCCATGACAGCGATCTTCATCTCAATGAATCCTTGTAGATTTCTTTGGGCGCAATGCGTGTAGCCAAGACTGCACTTGTATCATAAATGCGGCTTTGTCGGCCAATCTCGGCTGGGATTACAGAGCGTTATTTGCGGATTTTGCAATGGACGCGGAATCCAGGCCAAAATGGCGATACAATTCACCGATGGACCCGGTTTGACCAAAATGCTCCACGCCCAATGGTATGGTTCGATGCCCGCCAACAGCCCCAAGCCAGGAAAGTGTGGATGGGTGGCCGTCGATCAATGTCAACATGACGCAGTGTTTTGGAAGCGATGACAATAGCCGCTCCACATGACAGGTGGCATTTGAATTTCCCCGGCTCCGGTCGCGCTGCGCTGCCGACCATCCAGCATTCAACCGGTCGGCTGATGTTACCGCCAAGACCCCCAGATCGCGATTATGCTGGGCTAATTTTCCCGCTGCATCGATGGCTTCATTTGCCACCGCACCTTGATAGGCAATGACCAATTCGCAATTGGGCCCCGGTTTACGCATCCAGTAAGCGCCATCAATGACCCCTTGCTCGAAATCCGGATTTGCCCGCTCGCCTGGTTGCTCCAACGGGTTGGTGGTCAGACGCAGATAAACCGAACCACCAGTTTCATCGCGAAGCCAGGTATGTTCATTCGGATCACCTTCGCCATCCTTTTGCATATATTCAAAGGCCCAGCGCATGATGATCGCAAGCTCGTCAACAAAAGCTGGTTCAAATGCCGCCAGACCATCCTGCGACATGCCAATCAATGGCGACCCGATGGATTGATGCGCGCCGCCTTCCGGGGCCAGCGTAATTCCTGATGGCGTGCCGACGATCATAAATCGGGCGTCCTGATAGCAAGCATAATTCAGCGCATCCAACCCACGCGCGACGAAAGGGTCATACACCGTACCAATGGGGATCAGGCGCTTTCCAAACAGCGAATGGGACAATCCGGCTGCTCCAAGAAAAAGGAACAGGTTCATTTCGGCGATGCCCAATTCAACATGCTGGCCTTGCGGGGCAAATTCCCATTTTGCAGTTGAGGGAATGTTTTCCGCAATGAAAGTGTCTGCTTGCGGGCTGCGCGCAAATAATTTTCGCCGGTTCACCCACGGACCAAGATTGGTGGTCCCGGTAACGTCCGGTGATGCGGTGACGATCCGGTCAGCAAGTTCAGAACGTCCTTTGGAAAGTTCATCGAGAATTTTGCCAAATCCCATTTGCGTTGAGATCTTGCGTTCCGACTTCATTTCAATATGAGGAACATCAATTGTCTTGTCGGAAAAACGGCGCGCGCCTTTTGAGAAAAAGGGAACTTGATCCAAAAAACGCTGCAAAGCATCCAGGTCTTGAACGGTTGCAAATTTATCCCATTCTTCGCCCGCAGGCACATTCATATGGCTCTGCCAGTCAGCCATCTGTGCTTTGTTCATCAGGCCGCCATGATTATCTTTGTGGCCTGCAATTGGCGTGCCCCAGCCTTTAATTGTATAAGCGAGGAAGCAAACCGGGCGATCATGATCAATCGCGTCAAAAGCCTCAGCCATGGTCTGGACGCAGTTCCCGCCCAGATTTTCCATCAATTCAGCAAGTTCGCTGTCACTGCGTTTATCGATTAAAGCAGATACATCGCCCTGATCGCCCAAGGCTTCCATCAGACGTTCGCGCCAAAGGGCACCGCCCATAAATGTCAGAGCTGAATAGAGCTGGTTTGGACAATTATCGATCCAGTCTTTTAGCTTTACTCCGCCAGGTTCCTGAAACGCCGTTTTTTGCAAACGCCCATATTTGATGCGGACAACGTCCCAACCAAAGGCATCGAATATTTTCTCAATCCGCTGGAACAAGCCTTCCCGCACAATACCATCCAGCGATTGGCGATTATAATCGATGATCCACCAGACATTGCGCAGATCATTTTTCCAACCTTCCTGAAGACATTCATAAATATTGCCTTCATCCAGTTCAGCATCACCAACAAGGGCAACCATGCGCCCAAGCGGCAAATCATCCCCCCAGGATTTTGCCTGGATGTAATCCTGTACAAGGGACGCGAACGATGTGATGGCCACGCCCAGCCCGACGGACCCGGTGGAAAAATCCACATCATCGATATCTTTTGTTCGAGAGGGGTAGGATTGCACGCCGCCAAACCCGCGAAAATTTTCCATCTTTTCGCGGGTCTGGTTACCCATCAAATATTGGATCGCGTGAAAAATTGGTGAGGCGTGAGGTTTGACCGCGACCCGGTCTTCAGGCTCAAGGGCCGAGAAATAAAGCGCCGTCATGATTGAAACCATCGAGGCAGACGATGCCTGATGACCACCGACCTTGATGTCGTCCTGCTTTTCGCGAATGTGATTGGCGTTGTGGATCATCCAGTGCGAGAGCCACAAAAGGCGTTGCTCGATCGTCTTCAAATGATCTGCGCGCGGCGACATGATGGCCTCCTCAAGGACTGGACATTTTTCTAACGTCGAGTGAATTTCGCCTGGAAACACACAAGTTCATCCTTATATCACCCACATCATAGTGACATCTTGCTATTCACACCCAAATTCATCTAAACGAAAGTGATACAGGTTGATTTTAGGGAGTATTTTAGTGGAAGCCACCAATCTTGATGAGATTGATATTCGGATCCTGCGTGAATTGCGGCAAGATGGCCGTATGAGCGCGGCAGATCTCAGCCAAAAAGTAGGGTTGAGCGCAACACCGGTTATTCGGCGATTGAAACGGTTGGAAAAGAGCGGCGTGATTACCGGTTATGTGGCGCTGATCGATGAAGCAGCTCTTGGCTACGCCATGTCCATTTTTGTTTCGGTGAAGCTGGACAAACAAGTTGAAGAAGCATTGCAGAGCTTCGAAACCGCAATTTTGCAGTTTCCAGAGGTCGTGGATTGCTGGCTGATGACGGGCAACCGGGATTATCTTCTGCGCATTGCTACGTCCGGTCTGAAGGAATTTGAAGAGCTGATGATTGACCGCCTGGTCAAGATCAAAAGTGTTGCTTCGATTGAATCTTCGATCCCGTTGCGGCGCGTGAAGTCAGGGATATCGCGCATGCCATAGGATATGGTGAAGTTCCCGCAATGGAAATATAATTCTCTGTTGGTTTGATTTCAGAGACTGATGAGAGTTCCCTTTGCGTAACAGTCAACTTTATTGTGAATGCTGCAAAGGAAATTCAAATGGGAAAATTAGAAACAAAAAGCCAATCCCTCAATGATCTGCTTGAGGTGGTCCCCAATATTGTTGAACACCTGTTTCAACGCCAGCCAAAAAACGCGCTGACAATCTTCACCCAAATGATGCCTGGCGATGCGGTCCGTCCGGAATTCACTACGTGGCGCGATGAACAGCGTTCGTGGCGCGAAACGGTGGCGATTCACGACCAAAGTTATCATATGAACGGCGTGCATTTGCGCGGCAAGGACGCATTGGCATTGTGCTCCTATCTGGCGGTCAACAATTTCAACAATTTCCAGGTTGGTTCCGCCAAGCAGTTCCTCGCCTGCTCTCCCGAAGGTTACGTTATCGGCGACGCCATTCTTTATTATCTCGAACCAGAACATTTATTGGTGGTCGGCAACCCAGCATCCACCGATTGGGTTTTGTATAATGCCAGCACTGACAAATTTGATGTCGAAGCTGAGTCTGATCCGATGTGGGCGCTCAACAAGGATAAAAAGCGCAACTTTTACCGGTATCAGGTCGAAGGCCCCAATGCCTGGAAGCTACTTGAAAACCTGCACGGTGGGCCCCTCCCCGAAATCAAGTTTTTCAAGTCGGACACAATCAACATTGCCGGTTGCAAGGTTCGCGGCATGCGCCACAGCATGGGCGGCGTACCCGGGCTTGAGCTTTCTGGACCATGGGAAGACCGTAGAAAGGTCAAAGACGCGATCGTCAAAGAAGGCAAAGAACATGGCCTGCGCCAGATCGGTTCGATCGCCTATTTCACCACCGTGATTGAATCCGGCTGGTGGGCGGTTCCGGTATCGGCGATTTACACCAGCCCCGGCCTGAAAGACTATCGGGACTGGCTGACATCTAAAAATGCAGCGATGCGGATGTCCCTTGGCGGCAGTTTTTATTCAGACAATATCGAAGACTATTACACCAGTCCGTGGGATATCGGCCTGGGGCATCTCATCAAGTTCGACCATGATTTTGTAGGCCGCGAGGCTTTGGAAAAAATGGTTGATCAACCGCACMGTAAAAAAGTGACGTTGATCTGGAACGCCGAGGATGTTTTGAGCGTGTTCCAAAGCCAGTTGGAAGAAGACAGCAAAGCCTTGCCGATCACCATGCCGCTGGCGGCCACCGCTCGCCTTCATTATGACCGCGTAACGGACAAAGACGGCAACACAATCGGCCTGTCGCATTATCCCGGATATACCATCAACGAACGCGCCATGATGTCGCTTGGCAGCATTGACGAAAAATTCGCCACGCACGGCACCGAAGTGGTTCTGCTCTGGGGCGAAGATGGCGGTGGATCGCGCAGCAATGGTAATATTGAACCGCATGAACAGGTGAAAATCCGGGCCATCGTTGCCCCCTCACCGATCAGCCGCGCCGCCCAATCATACCGCACCAATATTGGCATCAAGCGTGGTTCGGACAAAAGTAATTAGGCGCACATGATTTGAGCGAGTGAAAATTCCGAAAATTGCTTTAAGGGAGAGCTGAAGTGGCAAATCTTTCTGAACGGGCTGAACAAACCAGGCGCCATTGGATGGGGGTTCTGGACAAACACCACGAAGACCGAACGGAACCGGTTTCCNATAMSTAWWGNKTYRGWWWMTKAMWYYWKKWYKMRAGATCAAATTCGCACCGTTCAGGACGAAAAAATCGAGGCCGTAACTCCCTTCCTTTATGAAAACAGTCCTTTTTACAAAAGGCGTTTCGACAAACTTGGTCTGGCCCCCACCGACATTAAATCTGTAGATGACTTGATCGCGAAATGGCCCGTGATCGACAAGACGGAAATGATGGAGGATATCTCCGTCAACCCACCATTTGGCACCTACACCGCCTGCACAGATGAAGTATGGAACGACCGGGGCTGGATGTTATTTTCTTCCTCGGGCTCAACCGGTGTTCCCCGGGTATTCCGCTACACCCATTTTGACCGAAAATTTTGGGAACAAGCCAATGCCAGAGCGCTTTATTCCGGCGGCATCCGGAAAGGCGATACGGTGTTTCCCATGGTCGGGTTCGGGCCCCATGTATTTGCCTGGGGCGCGCAAACCGCTCTGGTGAAAATGGGGTTGCCGGTCATTCCGGGTGGCGGCCTGGATGGTAAGGCCCGCGCTACCATGATTGATCGCTTCAAGCCCACCGCATTGGCATGTACCCCGTCTTACGCCCTATATCTTGGGCGGGTGATGCAAAAGATGGGACTGGACCCGAACCGCAGCTCGGTCAAATTCCTGATCTCTGGCGGTGAACCGTTTACCGGGGTCAAAGGCACGTTGGAGCGCTTGCAGGATTTGTGGGGCGCCCGGGTCGTTGAATTTTATGGCTGCACGGAAGTATCGCCCCATTGCGGGGGATATTCATGCCCTGAATCTCAAAGTGGCGAAGACGTATTTGCGCATCTCATGGAAGATATTCAGGTATGGGAAACGATTGATCCGTTGACCGCAAAGCCTGTCGCTGAAAGGGAGCGCGGGTTGACCGTGTGCACCAACCTTTGTTCTGAAACATCGCCGCATCTCAGGTTCCTGGTGGGGGATTATACCAGGCTCGATTATTCACCCTGTTCTTGTGGTAGAAACCATGCCCGCGCCATAGGTTGTTTCGCTGGCCGCGCYGACGATCTGATAAATCTACGGGGCATAAAATTCTTCCCCGTGCAGATTGAAGAAATAGTGAGGAGCATTTCTGGTACAGGCGATGAATTCCAGATCAAGCTTACGACCCAAGATGATGGACTGGATATCATGACGGTTCTGGTTGAGCATGAAGACGAACAAATCGCCCAACAGGTGGCCGACGAGGTTAGAAGCCGGTGCGAAATTCGCTGCAATGTACAAGTGCTGGCGCCAGATACTTTGCCCAAAACCGAATTCAAGGCCGTGCGCGTCTCTGATGAACGCAAATCAAACCTGAATTAGGCACTTTAAATTTGGAACGATTGGCAGGGCACAAAGGCCTTTGCCATTTTTTCTATTTCCCCAATACTGTATTCGAAAACAAGTTGATTACCCCGGCATCAGAAATGTCTACATTTCCCCATAGATGCTTGGCGGGTTTTGTTGCATTATCGATGACAGCCAATTGCCAGATACACAATGTTTCGGAGAGTGCCCATGAAAGCCGTTGCCTTCACTCATTATCTGCCGATTGACGATCCTAAATCGCTGTTCGATGTTGATTTGCCGAAACCTTCGCCCGCGGGCCGCGATCTTCTGGTGGCCGTCAAAGCTGTGGCTGTGAACCCGGTAGATACCAAGGTGCGCGGACCCAAGGACGGCGTTGAAGACCCGCCCCGCGTGATCGGCTATGACGCCAGTGGAATTGTGGAATCCGTTGGTCCGGACGTTACACTCTTCAAAGCTGGTGATGAGGTTTATTATGCCGGCGACATTACGCGCTCAGGCACAAACTCAGAATTTCAGCTCGTTGACGAACGCATTGTTGGTCACAAGCCAACAACGCTATCTCATGCAGAAGCTGCCGCTTTACCACTGACCAGCATCACCGCCTATGAAGCTTTTTTTGACCGGCTCGGCATTGATCGTGACGGTGCCGACAAGGAGCAAAGCATCCTGATTATCGGTGGGGCTGGCGGCGTTGGATCAATCGGCATCCAGCTTGCCAAACAGGCAGGCCTTGTGGTGATCGCGACGGCTTCCCGCGTTGAGACCAGCGATTGGGTGAAAGAGCTTGGTGCAGATCATGTGATCAATCACCGCGAAGATATGGTGGCGCAGGTTCGCGCCCTTGGCATGCAGCATGTGGATCATATCGCGTTTTTTAACGGTATGAATAATTGGGACGCAGCGGTGGAATTGATCCGACCGCAAGGCGGCATCGTATCTATCGATGCGATCGACCTGCCAATGCCGATGGCCGGTATGAAAACCAAATCCGCCAGCCTGCATTGGGAATTCATGTTTGCCCGCTCCATGCACAATACGCCGGACATGATAGAACAGCACAATCTCTTGACCCATGTGGCAAAGGAAATTGATGCTGGAAATCTGCGCACAACGGTTACGCAAGTTTTATCGCCGTTCAACGCTGAAAATATGCGCAAAGCTCATGCGCTTATTGAATCTGGCACGGTAAAAGGCAAGATTGTGATCGAAGGGTTTTAGGACCCACCAATAAACTAAAACTTATAGAGGATCCGCCCGATGGCACTTTTTGAATTGCGCCAATACACAATTTATCCAGGGAAAATGGACGAATGGCTTGCTGTGATGGAAGATGAAATCATTCCATTCAACATCGCGCAGGGCATGGTCGTCACCGCCAGCTTTCGCGGCGAGGAAGACCAATCTGTGTATATCTGGATTCGTCGCTTTGAAGACGAGGCGCATCGCGAGAAACTCTATGAAGCGGTCTATGAAAGCGATCATTGGAAGACCGTATTGTTACCAAAACTTGGTGGACTGGTTGATCGCGAAGCTCACCACATTCAGCGAATTATTCCGACCCGAACTTCGCCAATGCAATAGCTGCAATTTCGCTTTTTTCGGCCGAACAAGCTGGTGCGTCATCTTGGTTGCTGCGTACAATTTGTTCAGCCGCCGGGTGCATGAATGCGTCTTTAAAAATTGGTAATGCAAAATGACAAGRCCAGACAATGCAGACACGATCATCGCGGTAGCGCGGTAAGCAATCAGGAATTGAATTATAAAAAGGGGGCGCTGCAATGCGCCCCCTGATGTTTCTAATGCAATATCGGATCTGGTTAGAGTGGGCAATTGGCCGCGTATGGATCCTGATGATTTTCATAGRCGGTGGACACAATCTGAGTGGTCCAATTGCCATCCTCACCAACCACAGCTTCACGGAGATAGAAATTCTGTATTGGCATATGGTTGTTGSCGTAGCTGAAGCTGCCGCGAATTGACGGRAAATTCGCTGTTTCCATCGCAGCTCTCATTCCGTCCATATCGTCCAGATCACCGTCCACAGCTTCAACCGCTGATTTGATCAAGAAAATCGTATCAAAAGCTTGTGCCGCATAAGTTGACGGATTGCGGCCATATGCCTCGCGATAGGCGGAAACGAAAGCGTTGTTCTGCTCGTTATCAAGATCCGGCGACCAGAACATGGTCATCATGGATCCGAGTACGCCTTCCATACCGGCTTCCTGGAATTTGGGCAGGGAGATGGCATCCACCGTAAAGACTGTGTAGAGCGKCATGACATCTTTCAGGCCAGCTTGCTCATATTGCTTGATGAATGCGCCACCGGCACGTCCGGGATAGAAAGCAAAAAGGGCATCTGCGCCGGACGCACGCGCCTTGGCCAATTCGGCGGAGAAATCCAGTTGGGTATCCGAACCCCATCTGGTCATATCGCGACCAAGAACTTCGCCGTCAAATGTCCGCTCCACACCGTCTACGATATTTTTACCGGCTGCATAATTGGGCGCGATGATGTAGATCGATTCCACGCCGCGCTGATTGAGAACTTCACCCAGCGCCATCGGCGTCTGGTCGTTCTGCCACGAGGTAGAGAAGAAATTCTCGTGGCATGCCTCGCCTGCAATTTGTGATGGACCGGCATTTGAAGAGATCAGGAATTTATCTGAATCCAGCACCACTTTCATTGATGCCAGGAGAACGTGTGACCAAATATAGCCAGCAATGAAACGGATATCTGGATCATTTGCCAGCGCTTCAGATTTGATGCGCCCGGTCTGTGGATTGAAACCGTCATCTTCATAGACAATTTCCACATCCATGCCGGMCATTTGTCCGCCGATCATTTCGACCGCGAGATTAACGGCATTCTGCATTTCCACACCCAAAACCGCAGCGGGCGTTGAAAGCGTTGTTACAAAACCGATCCGGACTGTGTCGGCGGCATTGGCCGAACCCACAAACATGGATGCGGCCGCAAGGCCAACAGCTAATTTTTTTAACATCTTGAATMTTCCTCCCATTCATTTTTTTGACTTGTGAAGCGCAGACGTGACTGTTTCCACGCAAATCAGGGTCGGAAAAATGGGTGGTTTGCTCGGCCAACACCGTTGGCCCGGTTGTATCCCGACAGGGATACAACCTCTGTCTCACCACCCAAGACTTCATACGTTTGCCATCGAAGGACCAATGATGGGCTCAAATTCGAGCAGGCATGAAACCTTGTCCGCCTCCTGGCACCCAGTCTGTTGGTACTGGCGACGGCATTTTCCCGATCACCTGGAATTGTTATTCAGGAGGGCTGATCCAAACAAATAGATATTTTGCTCTGATTTATAATAATTATGATGTGGATCGCTGTGATCAGAACTAACCGGTTTCCAAGGCCAAAGACAGTTCTGGAGAAAAGGAAATCTACTCGGTATCTGTGTATTTTGATTTTCCAGCGCTGGTTATACGGAGACTATCGCGGCGCGAAGCGGATTGTCWGGTTAAAACTCATGCTTGATCGTTTGAAGTCATCTGGAATAGCCGGGAACGGATTGGCGCGCCTCACCATCGACAATACTTCTTCACGAAACAAAATGTCGCCGGACAAATTGGTTATGCGTACTGCYGTTACGCTCCCTGATTTATTAATCGTRAAGCGGACGCCGACGCTCCCTGCCAGGCGTCGGCGGGCGGCTGCACGAGGATATCGCTGGCGGCGGCGCAAATGCGATGCCACGCGACCGGAATAATTTCTCAATTCCGCCCTGCCCGGCGTCGCGGTCTGGGCCTGGGCATTCCCGGCCGCTTGCCCGGTTCCAGCCCTCTGCCTGCGCGGGGCAGCAGCGGGCGGGGTATTGGAGGGCGTATTCGTCCGGGTATTCTGATTGGGTGTGGGTCTTGTGGTTCGACGCGGGCGTTCAGGCGGACGGGGGCTGAGCTCCGGCATAGGCGGACTAAATTCCGCCTCGATTTCCGTCACCTCGGCAGGGGCTTGCTCTGTCACAGGAACATCAGGAAGAAGGGCAACATTGCCATTTGTCACCGCGATCGCCGGTTGGATTTCCAGGCGCTGCACAATTTCTGTTTCGGCCACTTCAAGTGGTTCTTTTGCACTGGCCTCATCGGGTAAAAGGGGAGCATCTTGAGGGATCGGTTCAGCCTCGGTCAGCACCGGCGCCACCTCGCCTTCAACATCAAACTGGCTGCCCGGAATACCCCATACCTGCGCCAGCGCCCCAG
>JAESRU010000107.1 GCA_016764455.1 Hyphomicrobiales bacterium
ACTTTAATTGCGGTTGCTGAACAGCAACCGCACCCCCCCCGTTCCCAGAATTATGCGAGAGAAAAATGCTTCAAGGATACGGTCCGCTTCTTCTCAAAGGGCTCGCAATGACGGTCGGTGTCTCTCTGGCATCGTTTCTGGTTGCGTTCCTGCTTGGCCTGATAGGTGCCTGGGCAAAGCTTTACGGCGGAAAATTGGCGAGAAAAGTCGCCGATATTTACACGCTTGTAATTCGCGGTATCCCTGAGCTGGTGCTGATCCTGCTGATCTACTACGGTACACCCAGTTTAATTCAATCAATTGTTCGCGGTCTTGGTCCAGAAGAACTCTCTCGCTTTCGAGTGGATTTTAATCCATTCGTTGCAGGTGTCTTCACGCTTGGGCTAATTTACGGCGCATTCGCTACCGAAGTGTTTCGCGGCGCCATCCAGTCGATCCCCAAAGGTCAGATTGAGGCCGGCAAAGCATATGGAATGNAAGGGATAACCCTTACCCGCATGGTTGTGTTCCCGCAGATGCTGCGTTTTGCTGTGTCGGGCCTTGGGAATGTCTGGCTGGTTTTGATTAAAGCGACGGCGTTGATCTCAGCCATTCAGCTGAATGAATTGATGAGAGCAGCCGAACTGGCCTCGGCAAACACCAGAGAACCATTCACATTCTATTTGGCGGCTGCGCTACTTTACCTTGGGATTACCGCAGTCTCGCTGGTGTTCATCAAACGAACCGAGCGGTTTGCGTTTCGCGGTAATGAGGCAAAGATCTGATGGATTTCGGGTCGATTATCAACGCTATCCCAAAGCTCTTTGACGGGCTGTGGGTAACCCTGACCCTCACATCTATTACCGTGGTTCTCGGGTTGATCCTTGCTGTGCCGCTCGCGATCGCAAGATCTTCTGGCCCAGCTTGGTTGAATGGCCTCATTTTTGYCTACACTTTTTTCTTCCGTGGAACACCGCTGCTGGTTCAACTCTACCTCATTTACTACGGGTCGGGTCAATTTCGCATAGAACTCGAGGCGATCGGTATATGGTGGTTTTTCCGTGATCCGTGGAACTGCGCAATCCTGACATTCACTTTATCAACCACCGCTTACGTCACCGAAATCATCCGGGGTGCGATCCTGGCAGTGCCGACCGGCCAGCGCGAGGCCGCCAAAGCGTACGGCATGTCACCTTTTATGAGAACGCGCATGGTTATTCTTCCGCAAGCCTTTTCCTATGCGATTCCGACATACATGAACGAGGTTGTATTTCAGTTGCAGGCCACGGCGCTGGTCTCGCTGATCACTATTCCTGACATTACCGGGGTAGCCACAGTCCTCGCAAACAGAACCTACAATCACTACGAGCTCTATCTGACTGCGGCAGTATTCTATCTCGTAGTCGTATATCTTCTTCTGCTAGGGTTGAAGCAAGTAGAGCGAAGACTGACGCGTCACATGACATTTCAAAGTTGATGAATGGTCATGGAGCGGTTAATTGATTGCGCGCTAAACATTCTGTTGTGATTTGTGTCCTTTGATACGGTTATAGCAGACCGGGCTGTTCCAAATTTGTAGAGTACGGAAGTTTCTGATTGATTAATCCGAATTTCGGGTTATAATTCCGTTAAATAGGATAATTTCTTGGATAATAGATAATGACTACTTTGGAACTTTTGGAAAAGTTTGCTGCTGGCTGGAACGCGCACAATGTGGATGCGCTGCTTGAATGTATGACCGATGACGGTATCTTCTATGGGTCAGCGGGGGCAGAGCCGAACGGTGCAACCTTCACAAGTACGGATGAGCTGCGGTCCTCCTATTCGGCTCTATGGGCTACTTTTCCAGACGCAGCTTGGAATGACGTTCAGCATTTCATCAGTGGAGAACGCGCGGTGACCGAGTGGCGCTTCACAGGCACCAAGGCAGACGGCAGCAAAGTGAACGTGCGCGGCTGCGACGTTTTTCTCATCCGCGATGGCAAAATCGCCATCAAAGACACCTTTCGCAAGCAAGCGCTTTAGGATCCAAGCTAGGGGCTACACCATGAGCAAACTGATTTATACCGGCCTGAACGCAGGCAAAGGTACCTCTTTCAAAGTTGTTGGGGGTGACGGTGTTTACTTCCATTTTGAGGATGGTCGCAAGATACTGGATGCCAGCAACACAGGTGGACCACTTGGTCATCGTCACCCGGATATGGTTGAGGCTGTTCGCAAAGCTGCCGAAAACCCGGTGATTAACGAAGGTTGGTTTTGGCGCGAGCGTGAGCAAGCTGCTGAAGATGTGATCGATATTGCTTTCGCCGATGATAAAAACTGGGTTGGCGGTGTGCGATTTTTTCTGAGTGGTGGTGAAGCCAATGATCTGGCCATGTCGCTGGCGCAATCGCTGACCGCACGCACGGCACTTGCCACACGGGTTCGGGCCTTTCATGGAATGTCGGGAGTATCACAGCACCTGACAGTTCAGCCACAATGGCACGGTGGTCTTGCCGTCCAGAACGGTCAATCTCGCCCTGTGCCCTGTACGATCCCTATCCGCCAGATACCAGAGCCTCTGGGGGCCAAATACGGCGTGATTGGTGACAATCGGCCCCTGTCAGAGCGACTTGAAGGTATCGAAGAAACCCTGTCAGATGCGGCCTCAATCATCATCGATTATACTCAGGGTGGCATGTATTATGATGCGGAATATCAGGACCGGGTGGCTAAAGCGGCGCGCAATGCAGGGTCACTGTGGATTGCCGATGAGGTAGTGACAGGTACAGGCCGCATTGGACGGATGTTTGCGTTTCAGGGCGGGGAATCTCGACCGGATATGGTCACGCTTGGTAAGGGTCTTGCGGGTGGGGCTTCGCCTGTTGGTGCGATCGCATTGTCGCAGGATATTGTCGACGAAATGAAGGACAAGAGCTGGCAGACCTATTCCACATTCAGAGGACATTCGCTGACAATGTCCTGTGTGCGAGCCTATCTGCGTGTTCTCAAGCGTGACAATTTGATTGACCGGGTTAAGTATCTGGAAGGTATTCTGGAACGCCGCCTGATTGAGATCGCCAAGAAACACCCAAGTGTTGCACGGGTTGATGGCAACGGTTTGCATTGGACTGTGGAACTTCATGGTCCGGACTGGCGCACCTGGGAAAATAATACCAGCGAGGCACCAATAGCGTCCAAAGTCTCTGCGCGCGCGCTGGAGGCTGGCGCTTTAATTGGCACCAGTGGCGAACAAATCTCTTTATTCCTGGCGCCCTCTTTCATCATCTCCGAGGCGGAGCTGGAAGGTATCCTGTCTGCTCTCGATTATGGTCTCGAGATTGCAGATGAAGAACATGCGAAAACCGCATGAGTTTGTCGCAGACAATTGCAATAACAACCAGTGAATTCGAACAGGAAGAAAGACAGCTAAAAATGACACAGTCGTTGAGGATCAATAAGGTCCGGCTTTGGTCTTCTTTGATGGAACATGCCAAAATCGGGGCGCGACCTGACGGTGGCATCAACCGCGAGGCGTTAACGGCTGAGGATGGTAAAGGGCGCGATCTATTTGCTTCGTGGTGCCGCGATCTGGGGATGGTTATTGCCATTGATACCCTGGGCAATATGTTCGCAACCTACGCCGGAACGGATAACGATCTAAAACCGGTTGCCATGGGCAGTCATCTCGACACACAACCCTGTGGCGGTAAGTTTGATGGTATTCTAGGCGTTCTGTCCGGACTTGAAGTTGTGCGAACATTGCACGATGCAGGTGTGCGTACAAAACGCCCGCTCACTGTAGTCAACTGGACCAGCGAAGAAGGCAGTCGTTTTGTGCCCTCAATGGCGGCTAGTGGCGTTTATAGTAATATCTTCACCATGGACGAAGCGCGCACCTGGAAAGACCGTGAAGGCATCGGATTTATCGAGGCCTTGCGTGAAATCGGGTACGAGGGTAGCGAACCCGTTGGGCAGCGCGAATTCGAAGCGTTTCTGGAAGTGCATATCGAACAGGGCCCGGTGCTGGAAAGCAAGGGTGCCCTGGTTGGTGTCGTGACCGGCGCGCAAGCGATGAGCTACAACACCGTTACCATCACAGGACGTGAATCCCATGCGGGTACCACACCTATGGACATGCGGCTCGATCCAGTTGCTGCGTTTACGCGCATCACCGCAGCTTGCTATGAAAAAGCCAACGCCACGCAAGACGCACGTTTTACAGTAGGTCTGATCGAAACCATCCCGGAATCTCACAGCACGATTCCCCACCAGGTGAGTTTCACGCTCGATCTGCGACATCCAAAAGCAGACGTTCTGGCTGACCTGATTGCCACCTATGAGATTGTTGCAGACAAAGAGCGCGCCCTTGGCTTTGATATCGAACGCAATGAGTTTGGTGCCTCGCCAGAATTGACCTTTGATGAAAACTGCATTAACGCGATCCGCGAAGCGGTTGAGGCTTGCGGATACAGTTCGATGGACCTGGTTAGCGGGGCGGGGCATGATGCGGTCTATATTACCCATGTGTGCCCGACAGCGATGATTTTTACGCCTTGCAAAGATGGGATCAGCCACAACCCGGCTGAATCCATTACGCCTGAAGAGGCCGAGGCTAGCGCCAACGTCTTGTTGCTAGCTGCAACGGAATTGGCAAATGCATGATTGCTTTTATGATTGTAAATACAGCCTCGCCAGAAACGGAAATTGAAACAAAATATCTCTGCTTAGAAGGCATCAGATGAAAACCAACGAAGGAAAATACCATGGTAAACCCAAAATACGAACCCGTTGATGCAACTAAAGTTGCGCGGTTTTCTGATATCGCGACATTCCTGCGCACCCAAAGGGTTGAAATGAATGAAGACATCGATATCGGCCTGGTAGGTGTTCCCTTTGACATCGGCCTGAATTATCGTGGCGGTCCGCGAGAGGCACCGTCTGCAGTGCGCCAGGCCAGCCGCATCATTCGCAATGTGCATCCGACTTCGGGTACCCAACCCTATAAGATGTGCAATATCGCTGATTTGGGCGATGCACCCGTTAACCCGCTGAATAAAGACGAGAGCATAGAAACGATCGAAAAGTTCTTTGCTGACTTGACCGCGATGAACATCCGCCCGATCGCTATTGGCGGAGATCATACCATCCCTACCCCGATTATTCGAGCGCTGGCTCGCGAAAAGCCGGTAGGTATTCTGCAAATCGACAGCCACGCTGATACGCTCGACGAGTTGTGCGGTTCCAAAGTAAACCATGCAACCTTTATGCGGCGCACATTGGAAGAAGGTCTGATCGACCCCAAACGTGTTGTGCAATTGGGCCTGCGCGGGACCCGTTTCAGTCCGGACGATATTGCCTTTGGATATGAGGCCGGTTTCACGATCATCACCTTTGACGAATACGAAGAAATGGGCCGCGCCGCTGCGATTGATAAAATCCAATCAGTCCTGGGTACCGGGCGCACCTATATGACCATAGATATCGACGGCCTTGATCCCGCATTCTGCCCTGGCACACCTGTGCCTGAAATTGGAGGTATCACCCCGCGCGACTGTCAGGTAATCATTCGCGCTTTGCAAGGCGTTGATCTGGTTGGTGCGGACATCTCAGAGGTTGCACCTTGTTATGATCCCACAGGAATCACTTCGATCACTGCTGCAAACCTGATGTTTGAATTGCTTTGTGTCATCTGCGACGCGATCGCGAAAGGGAAATAATATAATGAGCGGTCTCTCGTCTTTGATCAACCGTATCTCCGGGCCAGCCGCAGAAGCCTGGGCAGTGGGCGACGATGCTTTTGAGCGCATGCGAAACGGGCAGGATATCATTCACCTTGGCGTTGGAGACCCGGATTTGGACACTCCGCCAAATATCAGGGCGGCCCTGGTTGAGGCCCTGGAGGCAGGCAAGACACATTATGCCCCTCTGGCAGGTGAACCCGCACTTAGAGATGAGATAGCTGCTCATGGCCGCTCCCTTTATGGCGGTGGTATCGCTTCCTCGCAGGTAGCAGTGCTTTCCGGTGCTCAGGGCGCCCTGTTTTCAGTGTTTCTAAGCATTGCTGGAAACGGCGATGAAGTGATTGTACTGGAGCCATCTTATGCCACCTATCCCGCCGTGGTTCAGGCGGGCGGAGCAAAGATGGTCCCGGTCGTGTTGGATAAAGATGAAGGCTATCAACTTGATCTTGTTAAGATTGAAGCGGCAATGACCGACAAGACTGTTGCTATTCTGGTGAATTCGCCCGGCAATCCATCGGGTGCGGTTTTTATGCAGAAAGACCTGAATGCTCTGGCAAGCCTTTGCCAGAAACGTGGCATCTGGCTGGTCTCGGACGAGGTCTATTGGTCGCTTTGCTATGATGGGGATCACACTTCTGCTTATCGTCAGATTGAAACCCGCGATAGCATGATTGTCGTCAATAGCCTGTCGAAATCCCATGCGATGACAGGTTGGCGGATTGGATGGGTGATTGCTCCCGAAGCAATCATTGACGCCTTGGTAAATCTGACTCAGCCGCAATATTTTGGCATCAATCAGTTCGTTCAGGAAGCAGCAGTCACTGCATTGAAAGACCAAACATCACCGCAAGAAATATTTGAGATTTTCAAGGCGCGCCGCGATGCGTTTGCATCAGCCCTGAAAAAGACCAATGTGCTAAGCTTTTCTGCACCTCAGGGTGGGATGTTCCTGTTGATTGACGTCACACAAACGGGCCGTGAGGGCAAAGCTTTTGCAGAACAGCTACTCGACGCTGAAAATGTGGCCGTAGTACCGGGCTTTGGCTTTGGCACATCGATGAAAAATACGGTTCGCGTCGGGTTCTTGTCTGATGTTCCTGTTTTGGAAGAGGCCGCAAAACGCATCATTCGATTTGCCGAAGGATTGACTAATGACTGAACGAAGCTGTGGAGAGCAAATCCCCTATCTTCTGAAGAGCTATGGCGTTGACACGGTATTCGGGATGCCCGGGGTCCATTCGTTGGAGTTTTACCGTTCTTTGGAAGAGGCCGGCGTGCGCCATGTCGGGGTGCGCCACGAGCAGGGCGCTGGCTTTATGGCGGATGGGTTTGCCCGTGCCTGCCGCCAACCCGGTGTCGCAATGGTTATTTCCGGCCCCGGGGTGACCAATGCCAGCACCGCAATCGGACAAGCCTATTCCGATAGTGTGCCCGTATTGCTGCTGACAGCTGCTATTGCGACTGATGTTCAGGGCATGGGGCGCGGGATGCTGCATGAAATTACAGATCAGCGCGCACTGACAGCCCCAATCACCAGCCTGAGCGCGATGGCTTATACGGCCGAACAGGTTCCCCAACATCTGGCCCGTGCGTTTGCAAAATTTGGTGCTGAACGCCCCCGCCCGGTGCATTTGTCCGTGCCTCTGGACGTTTTAGAGGAGCCAATTGTCAATGGCGCGGCAGTAAAATCACTGCCGAAAGCGTCAGGCGCGGACCCCGCAATTGTCGCTGATATTGCATCCCTGTTGATGGCAGCGCAACGTCCGGTGATCCTTGCCGGTGGTGGCGCTGTCGCAGCTAGCGCTGCTTTGCAGAGTCTCGTTGAATTATCTGGTGCATTATTTGTCAGCACCGTGGCGGGCAAGGGTATTCTGCCGGAAAGCCACTCGCAGTCTGTTGGGTCAACACTGCAGCGCCTGCCCACCTGTGAATATATTGCCAAAGCGGACCTTGTGATCGCATTTGGCACTGAAATCAGCGAATCTGACCTTTACGTGACAGCGGATGTAGAAGCCGCAGGCGATGTTGACCCCGCCCTGTTGGAACCAAAACTGGCGATGACTGGTAAGTTCGTGCGCATCGACATTGATCCTGACGTATTAGTACGTGACTACGATCCGGAGGTCACACTGCTGGCCGATGCACGCCTGACGGCCGAGGCTTTGTTGGCAGCGATTGGTGACCACAAGAAAGATGCTTTTGGAATTCGAACCCAGGTTGCTGACATCTCAGCGCGAAATCTGGCGACATTGTCATCGCTGGAACGCGCCCATAACGCTGTATTGAACGCAGTGCGCGCAGGTCTGCCAGATGATGCGCTGGTGTATGCGGATATGACGCAGATTGGATATACGGGGTGTGTAACTTTCCCGGTGGAACATCCAGCATGTTGGCATTTCCCCATGGGTTTTGGCACATTGGGGTATGCTCTGCCAGCCGCAATTGGAGGACAAATCGCTTGCCCGGACCGTGCGACTGCCGTCATTGTCGGGGACGGTGGGTTCCAGTTCACTTTACCAGAGCTTGCTACCGCAGTCGAACAACGCCTGCCGCTGGCGATCATCCTGTGGGATAATGATGCGCTTGGTGAGATCGCTGATTTCATGAAAGCGCGGCAGATCCCTCAAATCGATGTGTACCCCGAAAACCCGGATTTTGAAGATTTGGCCCGGGCCTATCACTGTAACTATGCCCGCGTCACGACCCCCGAGGCTGTAACCCAGGCCGTACAAAATGCCCTGAGCCAGAATGGCCCAACCTTGATCCACGTTCATCAAAATGAAAACTGGGGCAATGCCTGAAACAGATCTCGATGCCTTTTTTGAAACGCTTAAGTCCAATACGAAGGGGTCGGTTCTTTGTGGACAAAGCGTTCGCGAAATCCACGGGCGAGACGAAAGTCCGTATCAACCGTGTTTGCCTGACGCAGTGTTTATACCCGAAAGTGCAGAAGACGCTGCAATTGCAGTATCTCTCTGCGCCAAGGCGGGTGTCCCGGTTATTCCTTTCGGGGTTGGGTCGGGACAAGAAGGCGGCGTAATTGCGACGCGCGGCGGTTTGTCTATCGACACATCGGGGCTGAACAGCATTCTGGAAGTCAACGTCGAAGATATGGAGTGTCTGGTCGAAGCAGGTGTCACGCGCCTTCAATTAGAAGCAGAATTGCGCGCTACGGGATTGTTTTTTCCCGTTGACCCGGGTGCTGATGCATCGCTTGGCGGGATGGTTGCAACTGGTGCATCAGGCACAACCGCGCCACTTTATGGTTCGATGCGGGAAAACGTGATGGGCCTTGAGGTTGTTCTGGCCAATGGGACCACCATCGTGACAGGCAGTCGCGCGCCAAAATCCTCCTCTGGTTACAATCTCACGCAATTGTTCGTGGCTTCGGAAGGAACACTTGGTCTGGCGACCAAAATACGCCTGAAGCTTCATCCTCAACCAGAATCCCGCATCGCGTTGAAGGCGTCCTTCAGTGATGTGCGCGATGCGGTCGGTGTTGTTAGTACGATGCGTGCATCCGGCTTGCCAGTGGCACGGGCTGAGTTGATGAACGCGACCCTGATGCGTGGTATCGCATTGCTGCATAAGGAATCGATGCTTGATAAGCATTTGTTGTGCCTTGAGTTTCACGCTGATGAAGCTGGCGTGAAATCGCTTGTTGATCAGGCACAAGACATCTTTAATGATTATGGCGGTGAAGAGATCGAGACGGTGACACGCGCAGATGATTTGTCAAAAATCTGGAAAATTCGCCATTCTGTTGCTGAGGCAGAAAAATGCCTCCGGCCCGGCGCTTCGGTCATTGTAACCGATGTTTGTGTTCCAGTATCGCGTCTTTCTGACATTATAGATCAGGCAGAAATGAAACTCGCGGACACATCCTTGCTTGCCCCACTTTCCGGGCATGTGGCGGATGGAAATTTTCACTACGCGCTACTGGTGAATGTGGATGACCCGGCTGAGATGGCGCGCGCAAGAGACTTTAAGGATTGGCTTGCTGAAGCTGCGCTCAGGATGGGCGGTACAATTTCAGGAGAACACGGTATCGGCCTGGGAAAACGGCATTTGATGCGCGATGAACATGGGGCTGCTCTTGAGGCTATGCGTGCAATAAAGTCTGCTCTTGATCCAGAGAATATATTCAACCCGGGAAAGGTATTGCCCTGTGAAAGCTGAACAATTTGAAACCAGAATGCTGCTAAATGGACGGTTGTGTGAAGCTGAAGGTGCTGAGCGCCCAGTGTTTGCCCCCGCCACCGGGACACAAATAGCAACCATTCGTGATGCAAACCTTGAACAGGTTGAAGCCGCTGTTCATGCCGCCCGGGAAGCGTTTTCTGGCTGGGCAACACGGACACCAGTTGATCGCGCTGCATATCTGCTAACGCTTGCAAGTATTGCCGAGAAAAACGGTGAGATACTGGCGACGTTGGAGCAGTTGGACACCGGCAAGCCCTATAAGCAGGTGTTGACCGAAGAAATTCCCATGGTAGCAGATGTTTTCCGGTTCTATGCGGGCGCCATTCGGACTGTTCATACCCAGGCTGCAGGTGAATATCTGGAAGGCTTCACAAGTTATCTCCGCCGTGATGCCATCGGAAGAAACATCTCTTTCCATTTTGAAATTTGCAGAACTGGTCGCCAATATTCTGCCAGCGGGTGTTTTGAATATCGTGCCAGGAGCGGGGGCGGAGGTTGGTGCACAATTTGATCAATCACGCTGAAGTGGATATGATTTCAGTCACGGGCAGCATTCGCACCGGGCAATATGCACTTGAAGCAGCGATTCCAACAATCAAGCGCACCCATCTGGAGTTGGGCGGACTGGCCCCGGCGGTTGTTTTCGAAGATGCCGATCTGGAAAAAACTGTTCAGGGTCTGCTCTTTGGCAGCTTCTACAATGCCGGGCAGGATTGCACCGCAGCGAGCCGTATACTGGTGTCTGAAAAAACCCACGACCGGTTTGTCAGTGAAT
Organism: Hyphomicrobiales bacterium; assembly: GCA_016764455.1. GTDB lineage: Bacteria > Pseudomonadota > Alphaproteobacteria > Rhizobiales > NORP267 > NORP267. The sequence goes on from JAESRU010000107.1 coordinate 10,681, forward strand.
TTCTAAACGCTCTGAATGGGCTGAGCGCCGATAAACATACCACGTCCGGTCCAACATTAGGCCCACTGATTACCAAAGCACAACAGGAAAGCGTATTGCGGCGGATCACAGCGGCAGGCGACCGCGCAATGCAGCCAGGAGGTTTCGAACCACCAAATGCCAATGGTTATTGGGTCAAGCCGACGATTCTGTTGGAACCGGCTGGCTCTGACAGTGAAATCTTCGGCCCAGCGGTTACTGTAACCCCTTTTAGGGACGAGGCGGATGCGCTTACCATGGCAAATGCTACTCGGTATGGTTTGGCTTCTTCCGTCTGGACTGAAGACTTGGGTCGGGCAATGCGCCTAACGTCACAGCTGCGTTTTGGGTGTACCTGGGTGAATACGCATCAGCTTCTGGCAACAGAAATGCCCCATGGAAGTCTAAAGCAATCCGGCTACGGAAGCGATCTTTCTTCGGGCGCCTTAAATGACTATAGTGTTTCAAGACACATAATGATCGCACACTAAATATTGAGCAAATATGAGTAAATCAAATCCATTGGAACGAGCATTCAAAATTCTGGACATCGTAGCCAGCTCTGGGAGAGACATGCCCCTTATTGAAATTGTAAACGCCAGTAAGCTACCGCAATCTTCAACTTTTCGACTAGCTTCTAATCTGGCGGAAAGTGGGATGTTGAATTTTGATGCCGGGACCAAGACTTATTCGATTGGGTCACGGGCCAACCGTTTAAGCATGTTCATTTCTCGTGAGAAGTCGCTGAAGGCCATTCTGATTCCTGCGTTGGAAGCCCTTGCACACAACACAGGTGAAACAAGTTTTTTTGTTTCTGCTTCGGAAAACGGGGGCAAGCTTATGGAGTTTGCCGTGCCTCAGCGAGGAGCAAATATTTTTATACATCCGGGTTTTGAATTTCCTATGCACGCGACAGCAGCCGGCAAGGTGATCCAGGCTTTTTCTGAGGATTCTGCGGTTCCAGAAGGGATTGAGTTGAAAGTATATCAACCGAACACGATTGTCGATCCCGAACGTCTCACGGCTCTGTTTCGAGAAGTCAGACATTGTGGCTACGCAATAAATGATAGTGAATTGGACAAGGATGTATTTTCTGTTTGTGTTCCTGTCCTAATTGGCGAGTTGGTAGCAGGTGCTCTAGGGTTAGTTGGGCCAACAAGCCGCATGTTTGAAAATGACAAACACGACGTTGATCAATTGACAGATAAACTAAAAGTATCAGCGGCGGAAATATCGACTTTGTTGACGTAACGGACTAGAAAACATTGCTAATCTGGCATGAAATTTTCCGAGTCATTTTAATTTTGATTGGCGCCGCGGGACAAATATTTGATGTATCTGGAATGCAGTATCTGGTTAAATTAGTAAACTGGCTTGCCGCCTCATGGTGAGCAGGTGACGACACATCATGCCTTCAAGCCTCCATCGCTGGAATAACCTCTGATTACCAGTCCTGCGTTGATCGTGATTAATGCTACCAGCGAGTTTAAAGACAAGACAACAGCCATCAACCAACTCTGGCAAACAGACTTCACTTATGCGTCCACGCTGACCTTAGCTGCCCGTTCATGCCCAATTTGGCTGAAGGATTTAGATGCTGGAAAACAAAAGATCCCGACGAGCGAAACGCTGCCGGTTATCTGCTAGCGGAACTTTTTCATGCTTTTGATGGAGGCTATTCAAAGTTTATCATCGACAAGAGGAAGGTTCTTGGAAACTGGATATCAAAACCCAAGCATCCAAGCGGCAAAGGTATCGGTCACCTTGTCTGCGCATTCCGGAGTATTCGGCCACCCATTCCAACAACATCCGGCCACCTGTACCGGGGTATCCGGCCACCTGTGACGTGCTGCTTTGAGGCACTTGGTTTTTAGTGTCAGTTGACGGGTGTTTCGTCAAGTGTTTTGGTTTTGGTTTTTCGTAATGATTGTCCATCGAGTTTGAGGCGATAGGCGTTGTGAACGATGCGATCGAGGATGGCATCGGCAAAGGTTGGTTCACCGATTACCTCATGCCAGGTATCGACAGGAAGCTGGCTGGTGATCAGGGTTGATTTGGCTTCATATCTGTCTTCAATGATTTCCATCAGATCCCGGCGCTGGCTTGCATTCAGGCGTTCCGGGCCCCAGTCATCGAAGATCAGAAGGTCGGTTTTAATGAGGCTTCGAAACAGCCGCGGGAAACGGCCATCACCGTGAGCCAGTTCCAACTCATCAAACAATCGTGGCAGGCGTCTGTATAAAACCGTATTGTGATGGGTAATACCAGGCTCGTCCGTAACGCGGGTTCGAGGCTGGCGATCCAGACCATTCTTGAGAATGGAATGCAGGGATGTGTAGGAACGCGCATTGATCTCAAGTGCTCGCTCGCAGGCTGCTTCAAGACGATCGCGGCCAAAGGTTTTAGCCAGCCTCAAAATACCAAGACAGGATCGGTATCCTTGTTCGGGATGGCGCCGCTCACGCATGATAACCTCAACATAGACTTCGGTGTTGGCGCCGATGCGAGCCGCCTGCCTGCGGATGCGTTCGGGTGACCGATGGGTCCGTAGGTTTGCGGCCACGCGTCAGGGCGTGTCGCCCAGATCCCACCAAATACCTGCCACGATCCCAAGTGCATCTCGGGAATGCGGTGCCAGAATATGTTCGCCCGGCGCGTGCTGTGAACAACCGGCAAAAGAATGGGGTAGCCACCGCGTCGATAGAGCAGCTTGCCCTGAACAGCCGCAGTCTCAGTCTTGAACTTTGTCCGCCAGTTGCCAAATCGCTTCAATGGCAGGCCGTGCACTTCGCTATATTCCCGCTGATTCAAGGCACTGTGTTCCCACTCACCCGGAATGCGTACTTGTTTAAGCGGCTTCTTCCGGACGGGTTGGCTGGATAAGCACATCAGCTGAAATGCCGAGCCTGTCATGTAAGCG
>JAESRU010000171.1 GCA_016764455.1 Hyphomicrobiales bacterium
GCGCGCAATATCTGGTGCGTTCAAATTCGCATGGTCCCACCCCAATCGCATTTTCAACGTGACCGGGACCGATACATTTTCAATAACCGCCTCGATCAACCTCAAGGCATTGTCCGGGTCGCGCATCAGGGCCGAACCTGACAATCCATTGGTCACATTGCGGGCAGGACACCCCATATTGATGTCGATCATATGGGCGCCCATGTCTTCGGCGATTTTGGCCCCCTCGCCCATCCAGCGTGCTTCGCGGCCGGCCAATTGAATTACCTTGCATTCAAGCCCGTCCATATCGACCTTGCGACGAAACCCTTTGGCGYTGGTCGCCAAATCCTTGCTTGCCACCATTTCMGAGACCACGAGCCCGGCACCCAAATYCTTGACCAAACGGCGGAACGGGGCGTCTGTGATGCCTGACATTGGTGCCAGAAACACCCTGTTTGGCAGCGTRACWGGSCCAATTTKMAGCKKTTYTGATAGATTTGCGATGGTCATGACAAATRCCGRCTGATTAAATWTTAYGCATTCATAWTATCTGCCTATATTTTGGTCAATGATGCACGGGAAAACTAATTAAAGCCCCTTCATCAATTTTGCCAGACTGGTAATATCGTTGTGATTGAAACCAAGTGAGGTGTTTGCGGGGAAATGAAGAATGTTGCCCTGATTGTCGCTGCTGGACGCGGGTCACGCGCTTCATCCAATGATGYRCCAAATGACACGCCCGCCTTGCCCAAACAATATRTCCCATTGGCCGGCATTCCAGTTCTGCGACATACAATCGAAAAATTCGCCAGCCACCCTGAAATGGATCACATCCTCGTTGTCATCCATCCAGATGATCGTGATCTCTATGCCAGTTGCGTGGAAGGGATCGAAAAACTATTGCCCGTTGTCGAAGGCGCTGCCACACGGCAAGGCTCGGTCCAGGCAGGATTGCAAGCACTGGCCCCGCTGAGCCCCAAAAATGTTCTGATCCACGATGCCGCCAGACCCTTGTTGTCCCTCGCCCTGATTGACCGCGTTCTGAATGCCTTGATCCACGACACAGCCGTGGTTCCAGCACTCGCGATCGCCGATACCATGAAGAAGAACGACAACGGTTATGTGGGCGCTTCGGTTCCCCGCGATCAGGTTACGGCCATTCAAACCCCGCAAGGGTTCCAATTTACCAAAATCCTCGATGCCCACGAACAGGCCAATCAATCCGGCAACAATAACTTGACCGACGATTCCGAAATTGCTGTGCAGGCCGGGATAAAGGTACGTATTGTCGATGGTGAACGAAACAATATAAAAATCACGACGGAACCAGATTTTGATACAGCCCTTCGCCTGCTTGTGCCCCGGAATTTGTCAATGATCACGACCAATGGCACCGGMTTCGATGTTCACAARTTTGGYGCTGGTGACCATGTCACCCTGTGCGGCGTCGATATCCCCCACGATARAGGATTGTCGGGGCATTCCGATGCCGATGTCGGGCTCCATGCGTTGGTTGATGCCATTCTGGGGGCGCTCAGCGACGGCGATATTGGCAGTCATTTTCCTCCAAGCGATCCACAATGGAAAGGTGCCGCTTCCAGTTTGTTCCTGGAACATGCTGCAGGCCGGGTCTCGGTCCAGTCTGGAACAATAAATCATGTTGATGTCACACTGATTTGCGAAMMCCCRAAAATCGGCCCACACCGCGAYGTCATGCGCCAACGGATCGCGGAYATTCTAAAAATCCCTGTTGCCAAAGTCAGCGTCAAAGCAACAACGACCGAAGGTCTTGGGTTTACAGGTCGCGGGGAAGGCATTGCCGCCCAGGCAATTGCAACCCTCTCACTCCCAGATGTCGAGGACGTCAAATAATGGACACCGCCTCCTTTCAAAAACCTGCCGCTGCGTTGCTCGAACGGTGTCGCAAATTCGGCATAAAAATTGTCACAGCTGAATCTTGCACAGGCGGAATGATCGCCGCAGCCTTCACAGATATTGCCGGATCGTCAGATGTATTTGAGCGCGGATTCGTGACGTATTCCAACGAAGCAAAAGCTGAAATGTTAGGCGTAGAAAGCGATCTGATTGAAAGCCGTGGCGCCGTTAGTGAGGCGGTTGCGCGCGCCATGGTCGAAGGTGCCATTGCAAATTCCAGAGCAAATTTGGGAATTGCCGTCACCGGCGTGGCCGGACCCGGCGGCGGAACAACGGAAAAACCCGTTGGTCTGGTTCATCTGGCAGCCGGGCTTGAGGGACAGCCAATTTTGCACCGGGAAATTCGACTGGGTGATTTATCCCGCCAGGAAATTCGCCACGAAACCGTCATGGTTGCATTCAGTTTGCTGAACGAAATTCTTGATCAGGCAGACGGTGTATCAATTCCGTAAATTTCGTCTGCACGGCTTTCAAAAGCATCCGAAAATTTGGAAAAAGCGCGGTCAAATACTGAACCCGCAACCATTTGCAACATCCGGCTTTTGAATTCATAGGCGATGAAAAAATGCACCTTGGATTTGCCCGGATCAGTGTCGGTAAATGTCCAGACATTGCGCAAAGACCGGAACGGCCCATCAAGATATTCAACCACAATTTCATTGGCCGCGCGGTCTTCGGTCACCTTGCAGCGAAACGTCTCTGACAGCGCTTTGAAGGCCACAGACATGTCGGCGATTTTCACAAGGATATCGCCGTCAATTGTCTCATCGATAATCCGCAGCTTTGAACAGAGCGGCACGAAATCTGGATAGCATTCGATATCACCAACCAGATTGAACATATCTTCCGCTGAATGGGATACAATCCGGCTGGTCTCGAATTGGCGCATGGGCCGTAAAATCTCTGTTCAGAAAAACACCGCTTTGTGTTGCAGGTATTTTGCTGAAATTCAACACAGACCGGTTCAATTTCTAAGCTGGCGTCTCGCCGCCTTCGGGKCCCCARAAYACMACCCAGGTGCCAAAGTCGTCAGTGAAGTCTTCAAACCGGTGCACATGCCCAGCTGGCGTAAAAATCGCGTCGCCAGCTTTGAACGCAAACCGTTCAAGCTCGTCTTCACTGGGGCCGACCGCATAGGTTCCTGATCCAGACATGACGATATAGATTTCGTCCTGGGTATGAGGTGTCTGCAAATCTTTTCCACGCGGTTGATAATATAATAACCGCATGGAACCGTTGGTTAGAATTTCAGCCGATCGCGCGCCATCTGCGATTGGGGCCACTTTGGCATCAGCAAGATCGTTGATCCAGTCTTGCATCATGTTCATGTCAATCACTCCTTCCATAACGGAAGTTTTTAACATCGTCCGGGATATCCATGGAAGGGTCCGTCCTGGCGTCTGGAATTGGTAAACCAGGCACCATTTTCATTGGCAGCGTACCAGCCCAGATTTGCAGAGCATAATCGTCTTCATCATCAATTGGATCACCTGAGCGGATTTTCGCGGACCCTTCTTCAATCGCCATCGATAAAACCGTCGTCGCTTTTATTTCCTGATCGTTCATGGGCCGCAAGGTATCCCAACGTCCCGGGAAAATTCCATCTACGAAATTCTTCAAATGATCTGCAGCAATCTGTTCGTCGGTCACAATCTCCGGTTTTCCATACAACATGACCGAACGGAAATTAACCGAATGATGAAACGCGGACCGCGCAATCACATACCCGTCCAGATGCGTCACGGTCAGGCAGACTTCCTGTTGCACAGCATTTTTGATCATCCTGCTGGCAGCCGAGCCGTGCCAGTAAATACGATTGCCCACCCGCCAATGAAATGTCGGCAAGCAATGCACATTGCCGTCAATCAGATAGGCCACATGGCACAACGGCCCAGCATCGAGGACCGCGTTGATTGTTTCGCGGTCAAAAGCGCCACGTTCGTGCGAACGCCGCAAACGGCTCCGCTCMGTTACTTCCAGATCTGCCATGATTATCTCCAAAACACGCATTCATTGTGATAGGGATAACGAAATTTTGGTTGGGAAGAAATGACCAATATCATATAAAAATACCAGTCCAATTATATAAAGATCACGACCATGGTGACCTTGCTCACGCTGTCCATAAAGAAAGATGATCCCCAGCCGATCTATGTGCAGATATACCAGCAAATTCGTGAACTGATTTTAACCGGGCGGCTGGGTGCGGAAATGCGCCTGCCATCGTCTCGGGCACTGGCATCTGAATTGGAGATTTCGCGCTCGACGATTGTCACAGCCTATGAACAATTGCTGAGTGAGGGCTATGTGCGCGCAACGCGAGGCGCCGGTATATTCGTCATGCCGTTGTCGCCAGACCATCTGTTGCATGTGCGCAGCCCTGATGATCTCAAAAYTCGCAATTCAACGAAGTCAGAAAGCCCGGATAGATCAAAACCAAAACCGTTTGAAATCGACACCGCTTTGTTTGAATTGTTTCCGGCAAAAGACTGGACCCGGCGGCTCGCAGCATCTTGGCGGCGYGAACATCSMGACCTGTTGTCTTTCCACGACCCATTCGGCCATATGCCATTGCGTGACGCCATTTCCTCGCATTTGTCCCTGTGGCGCGGGTTTGAATGCGCTCCTGAAAATATCATCATCACCAGTGGGGCGAGCGACGCAATGGATTTGATATTCAGGACTATGGCGCATCCAGGAGACGATATCTGGATGGAGGACCCCGGATACGAAATCATCCGGCACGGCATCCGCTCAAACGGGATGAACGCGATCCCTGTCCCATTGGATGAAGCGGGATTTGACCTGGGCATCGCAAAAGAAATTGCACCGAAAGCAAAAATCGCAATCGTTACCCCGTCCCGGCAATTCCCGTTTGGCACCATCATGTCCCTCACCCGGCGTCTGGAATTACTGGACTGGGCGCATCATTCAGGCGGCTGGATTGTCGAAGACGATTATGACAGCGAATATCGCTATGAAGGGCGGCCCTTTCCCGCCATGGCCGGATTGGACGAACATTCAAATACTTTGTATCTGGGCAGTTTTTCCAAAGTCATGTTCCGGTCGTTGCGGTTGGCATATYTGGTTTGCCCGCCGCGCCTGATCGAACGCTTCAGAGAAATTATAGCCAAACAAGGCACCAAAGCCTCGTTTGTGGCCCAACCAGCGCTTGCAGACTTTATGGAGAGCGGTGCATTTGGCGCTCATATTCGCAAAACCCGGCGGGTATATGCCAAACGCCTCACCCATTTGCAAGCAGCTTTATCAAGCCAGGCCGAAGGACTTTTAGTAGCACCGCCGCAAACAAGCGGCCTTCATCTGGTCGCCAGACTAGACGATAAAATATCGCACCGCATGACCGACAGAGACATTGTCGAGGCGGCCAAAAACAACGATATCCGTATCCAGGCTCTGTCGGATTATTACCAAAATGAACCCATCATCCAGGGACTGGTAATGGGCTTTGCCGGACATAATGAAACAGCAATAGATGACGGCGTTTCACGCCTGGTTGCGTCTATCAAATCCCTGCTTTCCTGAAACCAGCATCTATGCCCCAATTGAGATTACGACAATTTGTGTATTCCTCTCACCTATTTTGATGATAGGTGTCAATTCCCAGATATGGTATCTTTATTTAATTTGCATGTTGCTTCGATATTATTGGGGAAATGAATATGAAAATTTCTAACACACCAAATTCTATCAAAACTGGTAAATTCCGGATTGCAGGAGTTATGGCTTTTAGCATTATGCTTTGTGCTATTCCGCAGTCGGCTGATGCCAATGAAGGTGGCGGGGGTGTTGGATATTATGACGCCGACCCTTCAGCGGCGGTACGTGGCACTGCAGCGGCGTTACGTAACACTGTCGACGATGAAGGTGTTTTGTTTGATTATTTAGGTGGTATATTTGCTAATTTATTTGGTAACCCTGATTGAGCGCACCGACGGAAAATAGGAAAGAAATTTCGCTTTGCTAGCTTTGGACAATTCTTGTACGTACCAACAAGAATTTTGACGTTGTAGTGTGGATTTATGGATTTGAACAACTTATTTCATCTACTACCATAAATGGGTCTTCACCGATTATGGAAAAAGCGGCATTTGTCCAAGACCAGTCGTCTCGTCGAGCCCAAAAATCAGATTGAAATTTTGAACCGCCTGACCAGCAGACCCTTTCACAAGATTATCCAGCGTCGAGATGATGATGGCACGGCCAGAAACCCTGTCTTCAAACACCCCGATCAGGACAAAATTTGATCCCCGCACATGTTGGGTCGCTGGCAAGACGCCCTCATTCAATACGCGAACAAATGGTTCATTCGCATATTGCGCAGTGAGTGCTGCCCGCAAATCATCAGCCGTCGCCTTGCCTTCCAACCGTACATAACAGGTGCATAATTCACCCCGGCTCATGGGAATTAAGTGCGGTGTGAAATTGACGATAATGTCGCTGCCGGCAGCTTTCGAAATTTCCTGTTCGATCTCGGGCGCGTGCCGGTGTTTGCCAATCGCGTAGGGCGACATCCCCTCTCCTGTCTCGCAGAAAAGCGTTGCTTCTTTTGCCGCCCGGCCAGCACCTGATACGCCCGATTTGGCGTCGATGATCAAGTCTGTCGGATCAACAAGTTTGGCGGATACCACCGGCAACAAGGCCATCAACGCCGCCGTCGGATAACATCCCGGACAGGCAACCAGGCTCGCGYCACGAATATCGTCGCGGTAAAATTCCGTCAGCCCATATACCGCACTTCCCTGAAGCGCAGGTGCCCGGTGCTTGATCCCGTACCATTCCTGATATGTATCCATGTTGCGAAGTCTGAAATCCGCTGACATATCTATGACTTTGACATCGCCATGGGTTTCCACGAGAGAACGTGTAATATCCTGCGTCGTGCCATGCGGCAGACCGCAGAAAATAGCATCAACCTGGCTCCAATCGGCGTCTTCAACCTTGGTCAAATCGGGCAAATCTACATGCCCAAGATGAGGAAACACTTCCGCCACCTTTTTGCCCGCATGGGTGTTGGCTGTGAGAATACTGATTTCCATATTGGGATGCGGCACTGCCAGACGCACAAGGTCGGCACCGGTATACCCAGACGCGCCCAAAACCCCGATTTTAATTTTTCTGTCGCTCATAACCTGATCCATTCAGCACCTGATCCATTCAGTTCAAATATTACCGGCCGTTTTGCAAAACAAAACGTATTTGCCAAAACAAAAAAGGCGGACCCGAAGACCCGCCTTTTGAAATCCTTGTCTCGAACTTTTAGCGTTTCGAGAACTGGAAGCTCTTGCGGGCCTTGGCCTTGCCGTATTTTTTTCGTTCCACAACACGTGAATCGCGCGTCAGGAAGCCACCTTTTTTCAATATGCCGCGCAATTCCGGCTCGTAAAGCGTCAACGCTTTTGAGATACCGTGACGAACCGCGCCAGCCTGACCGGACAATCCGCCGCCAGATACTGTGCACATGACATCATATTGATCCTTGCGCTCAGCCGCGACCAGCGGCTGCTTCAGGATCATGCGCAAAACTGGCCGCGCAAAATATACATCCAGCTCGCGCCCGTTTACGGAAATCCGCCCAGCACCAGGCTTGATCCAAACTCGTGCAATCGCATCCTTGCGCTTGCCGGTTGCATAAGCGCGCCCGTGTTCATCGATCTTTTGAACATATACCGGGGCATCAGCCGCAGCTTCTGAATTATCCACGGCTTCACTTGTGACACCCATGGCGTCGCCAAGATCTTCCAAAGTCTGAATTTCTTGATCAGCCATTATGACCTCCGGGTATTCTTGGTATTGAGTGACGAAACATCAAATACGGTGGGGTTTTGGGCTTCATGTGGATGCTCTGGTCCAACATAAACCTTGAAATTTCTCATCTGCTGACGAGACAAGGGACCACCGGGCAACATCCGCTCGACAGCCTTGAGAAGCACCCGTTCAGGATGTTTGCCTTCCAGGATCCGCCGCGGTGTGGTCTCCTTGATACCACCAGGATAACCGGTGTGCCGGTAATAAATCTTGTCTTCATACTTCTTGCCAGTGAAGACAACCTTCTCAGCATTGACGACGATTATATAATCACCGCAATCCATGTGAGGGGTAAAAGACGGTTTGTGTTTCCCGCGAAGTCGCATGGCAATCAAAGACGCCAACCGGCCAACAACCAGTCCTTCGGCATCAATCAACAGCCATTTTTTATCTAGATCAGCGGGAGTCGCTGAAAACGTGCGCATTGCAATTCCTCGAAATTCAAAAATATCGGATATTAAGTGCATCAGATAATCCAAAATGGCAGTACGCCACGAATTTCTGATTTCTGGATGCGATTTCTACAGCGTCCTGATAATCACGTCAACAGCATATTTTGCAGAGTAGAATGAGAAAACACAGTAAAAACAATTACTTATAATATTGGTAATATATTACCCTAGCGATAAACAGCTATTCTTGCGGGATCGCATAGGTAACAGACGCCTGAGCGACAATAGCTTCGCTCCCCTCGGACCGGATTCGAACGTCAAGCACCGCCAACCGACGGCCAAGCTTGATGATCTCGCAACTTGCAATCAAGTGACCCGGTTCCGGCTTACGAACAAAACTTATCGAAAGGTTGGTTGTCACCGCCAGCGCAACCGGACCAATGTTCCCGAGCAACCCTACATAGGCTGCCACATCCACCAACGCCATCATGGCCGGTCCAGATATGGTGCCGCCAGGACGAAGATGCCGTTCATGGCTCAAAAGCATGACATCCGCACCAGCTGTCGTAACAGATAAAATTTCGTAGGTTTTGCCGTAAAAATTGGCCTCCGGAAAATCGCTGTCGAGAAATACCTGAACCTGTTCGGCAGACATTTTTGGCTGGTCGTTTGATTTCATGGTCACCACTTGTGCAAATGTATGAATTCAGGTTTCTATGTCGCAAATTATTTTCGACAAACAAGATATAAAATCAGGAGGTTAAGGAGATTTTCGTGCTGGAACTAAATCAGATTCTAAAGCACCTGACTATAACTGCATGTTGCCGCCTTGCCTACAATGGCGCAAGCCTTCCGAAATCAATCTCTCAGAGGTTCAGACGCTAATAAATAACCCAGTATATGGGCCAAAAATTGCTTAAGCTGCAAACCAACTACAAGATTTTCATTCACCAGGACTTTCATTCACAATGAACAATACAAAAGAGAACAATTTGTCGAAAWCAGCCCAGGTCGTTGCACCATATATCGTCCGGACTGGATCCGGTGGCATCGCCGTTGTTACGCTTAATCGACCAACAAACCGCAACGCCTTGAGCAGCGCCATGATTGAATCATTGCAGATCGAATTTGATTCATTGGCTACAGATCCAAATGTTCGCGTCATAATATTGAGAGCCGAGGGGCCTGGATTTTGCGCCGGTCATGATCTTAAGGAAATTCAGGAACGCCGGGTAGATCAGGATAAAGGCCAGGCCTTTTTCCAGAAATTGTTTGCCGATTGCACAAAATTGATGACCAGTATAACCGCCCTGCCCCAGCCGGTAATTGCTGAAATACAAGGAATTGCAACCGCTGCCGGAACCCAATTGGTAGCAACTTGTGACATTGCCATTGCCAGCGACGTTGCCCGGTTTGGCGTAAACGGYATTGATGTTGGCTTTTTYTGTTCCACACCCATGGTTGCCTTGAGCCGAAACATTGGCCGCAAACTTGCCATGGAATTGCTGACCACTGGTGACATGATGACCGCGCAGAAGGCAATGGATGCAGGTCTTGTCAATCAGGTTGTCGCCCGCGATAAATTGCAGGGCGCAACGATGGCCATGGCCCGAAAAATAGCAGCCAAACCCAAAAATGTACTGGCATTGGGGAAAAAAGCGTTTCAGGCACAAATCCAAATGCCCCGCCAAGAGGCATACCAGGCCATGGAAAAAGTTATGGTTCAAAATTTGATGCTGGAGGAGTCTGTTGAGGGTTTTGCAGCCTTTATTGAAAAACGCGCTCCCAAATGGACGGATTGACCTAAATGGACCACAGCCGATATCCCGACAGCTATATCCATAATATCCTGCTGAGAACCAAGACCATTGCCATGGTCGGGGCCAGCGCAAATACCATTCGTCCCAGCTATTTCGTCTTGAAATACATGTTGGCCAAGGGTTTCAATGTGATCCCGGTCAACCCGGGCCTCGCGGGCCAGCAATTGCTCGGTCAACTGGTCGTGGGGAGCCTTTTTGACATCACGCAACCTGTCGATATGGTTGATATTTTCCGCAACAGCGAAGCCGCTGACGGCATTACGGATCAAGCGATTGAGATGAAAGCATCCATTGTCTGGATGCAATTGGGCGTTGCCAATGCTGACGCCGCCGGGCGCGCTGAAACGGCGGGGCTTGATGTCGTCATGAATCGCTGCCCAAAAATTGAATATGCGCGACTTTCAGGTGAAATCGCCTGGGCCGGGGTCAATAGTGGCAAATTATCTTCACAAAAACCAAAGCTTGCTGGCAAAGGCTTTCAGCATCTGACCCTGCGATCCCAGCGAAACCCAATAAACCAAGACAAAAAAAGCTGATTTGCAAACCAGTTGCAAATCGTTACACCATGAATTGCCGTTCCAGATTGTATAGTGAAAGATGATGTAATGAGCGAAGATCGAATTCCAGGCTTTGATACTCTGGCCGTCCATGCCGGAGCCCAACCAGACCCGACCACGGGCGCCCGCGTGACACCCATCTACCAGACATCGAGTTATGTTTTTGATGATGCAGATCATGCCGCCTCTCTTTTTGGGCTGGAAGCATTCGGTAACATCTACACCCGTATCGGCAACCCAACTTGCGCCGTTCTCGAAGAACGCATCGCAGCCCTCGAAGGCGGCACAGCAGCTTTGGCGGTTGCCTCTGGTCATGCGGCCCAGCACCTTGTCTTTTACACGATCATGGATCCGGGCGACGAATTCGTCGCTGCACGTCAATTATATGGCGGCTCGATCAACCAGTTTGGTCATTCATTCAAAAAGAGCGACTGGAACGTGGTTTGGGCTGATGCAGACAATGTGGAAACATTTGAAAAAGCGATCACCCCGCGCACCAAGGCGATTTTTGTAGAATCGATCTGTAATCCGGGCGGCCGCGTCACCGATATCGAAGCCATTTCAAAAATTGCCCGACGCGCCGGTGTTCCGCTCATTGTGGATAATACACTTGCCAGTCCATATCTGTGTAAACCGTTTGAACACGGCGCTGATATTGTTGTTCATTCTGCAACCAAATTCCTTGGTGGCCACGGCAATTCCATCGGCGGTCTCATCGTTGATGGCGGTACATTCAACTGGTCTCGCGAAGGCCGGTATCCGATGCTTTCAGAACCAAATGAAAGTTATGGCGGGATCGTGCTTCATGAAACTTTCGGCAATTTTGCCTTCGCCATTGCCTGCCGCGTTATGGGCTTGCGCGATTACGGCCCGGCCTTGTCGCCATTCAATGCTTTCATGATTTTGACCGGCATCGAGACCTTGCCGCTACGGATGAAAAAGCATTGTGAAAATGCAATCGCAATCGCTGAATATCTCGATGGCCATTCCAAGGTTTCATGGGTCAATTACGCAGGATTACCCGGTGACAGACACCATAATCTGGCTGAAAAATACTGCCCGAAAGGCGCAGGTGCGGTTCTGACATTCGGTTTGAAAGGCGGCTATGAAGCCGGTATCCAGTTCGTTTCAAACCTTTATCTGTTTTCTCACCTGGCAAATGTTGGCGACACCAGAAGCCTGGTCATTCACCCGGCATCAACCACCCATCGGCAATTGACAGATCAGCAACGAACTGCTGCTGGCGCGGGTTCYGATGTTGTYCGYCTKTCWGTYGGGATCGAAGATAAAGAAGACCTGATCGMWGATCTGGAMGCCGCGTTGGAAAGCCTGTCCTAGGTCARGCWTKYTMYCYGCCARRGCGYAATCGTTCTGAATCMCTMYGYCCYGMAATGCCGTGYAGATGGAMAATYGYCATCAGCAGGACCRSRATWGCMRTGCCCTGATGGAACARACCAAGRTTMAGCGGCACGGCTTGYAGCARGGTCCAGATACCAACGATCATTTGAAACAGAATAAGGCCCGCCAGCCAAAGTGCCGTTTTGGCTGTGCTGCTTTTACGCACCATTCCTCGCGCTGCGTGCCAGCATGCCCCAAACACCAGAAAATACGCCGCCATCCGGTGATCAAACTGGATGGTTCGGACATTTTCAAACAGATTGACCCACCAAGGCTCAATAACAAACAAATTGTCGGGAATGATTTTTCCGGCCATCAGCGGCCAGGTATTGTGGCTCAATCCAGCATCGGTTCCGGCCACCAATGCGCCCAGCAAAATTTGCAGAAACACAAGGCCGGTCAGAATAACGGCACCAAATTGTGCTTGTTGATCAAATTGCGCAGACCCTGTGCGCGACAAGCTCAGAATTGTCCAGAAAATGGCGGCAAGAATAAAC
The DNA here is from genome assembly GCA_016764455.1 of Hyphomicrobiales bacterium. Classification (GTDB taxonomy): domain Bacteria; phylum Pseudomonadota; class Alphaproteobacteria; order Rhizobiales; family NORP267; genus NORP267. Next base: position 12,408 of record JAESRU010000171.1, read on the forward strand.
ATTGCCAAACCCAAATGGGCCGCCAAGCGGTATTGGCTGACATCCACCCGGTCTACCAACCCACTGGAGACCATGTACCAGCCAAGCGCGCCCTGAAGCGCACCCAAAAGCAGCAGAAACAATAATCGACGGTTCAGCGCTTTACCAATTTGCCCGCTGATCAGGAAGCCGAGATAAGGAAGAATGAACACCAAGCCGACGATCCGCCCCAGAAACCGGTGCGCCCATTCCCACCAGTAAATCGATTTAAATCCGGCCAAAGTCATATCCGGATTGATGACGGAGAATTCTGGAATTTGTTGGTATTTGGCAAACGCWGTCAGCCATTGGCTCTCATTCAGCGGTGGGATGAAGCCGGAAATCAATTGCCATTCGGTGATCGAGAGACCGGAATCTGTCAGCCGGGTCGCACCACCGACCAAAATCATGGCAGCCACCAGAAGTCCCAAAACAAAAAGCCAAATACGCAAWCCACTTGTCTCCATTTATTCAACCGGTGGGGCGTGGAATCTCTGGAATCCATCCTTACAATCCCGTATAGCCTGATCTAACTGGATGACGTCTGCTCATCAAGGCGCGTCATCGTCGCATCCAGACAGGAATATTTTTTTATGCGCATGTTTTTTGGCATGACGGCGTTGCTAGTGATGATCGTTCTCTATGCAGGGATCGTTGTCACGATTGCCGATATGCTGCCGACCGAGATACCGGTTTTGATCCAGTTGCTCTTTTTCGCAGTTGCCGGCATTGGCTGGATTTGGCCTGCCAAATGGATCATCAATTGGTCACGGCGTTAATCAGGCTATATCCAGATGACGCATCCGGTTCTTTAGCGAGAACGCCGTGCCGCCAAGAAACACATCCAGATAGCGCAATGATTGATAATTGCCGTTGAGGGAAATCCGCGGCAATGCGGTCATGTGATCCGCATGTTCTTTATGGATCACGCCTTTGCGGGTTGTGACCGCCGTTAAAAATCCAACCTCCTTCGCAATTTCAAAATCGCGGGGACCTGCTGAACCCGGATCGCCATAAGGGAAACTGAAATGCTTTGGCCGCTCTCCGATATAGGACGAAATAATCTCGGCGCTGGTGACCATCTCAGCCCTGGCATCAGCTTTGGATAGTTTCGCAAGGGCAAAATGATTGACCGTATGAGCGCC
>JAESRU010000172.1 GCA_016764455.1 Hyphomicrobiales bacterium
ATCTCGCAGGACCGTGCCACCGCTGCTTCGTAACCGGTAAACAGCGCGCGCATCTCTTCAACGCCTTTGAGGTGCCGCTCGGCATTTTTCTGCAACCGCTGTCCGGCATTCTCAATTTCACAATGTTCACGAATACATGTCAGAACATCGGCAATGGCGCGGTTTTCAGGGACATGCATCAGGGCATGATTGGTGGCGACCACAGGGATTTGATGGCGCTTGGAAATAGCGAATAATTTCACCAGGCGCTCATGATCATGCCCCTGTTTGAGGTTATCCGCTGCCAGATACAAATCCTGCTGGAGATCCTCGGTCCAGGCTTCCAGCCGGGCTTCAAAATCCGCGTCAATATCTTCAGGCGGCAGAAGAATGAAGATCATGCCGGTGCGCCATTCCAGAACATCGTCGCGGTGGATCAGGCATTGGCCTTTTTCGGCGCGCTGGCGGCCCAGACTGATCAACCGACATAGACGGCCATACGCCGCCCGGTCCGTTGGCAGCGCCACCAACCGCTGGTCGTCAGAGAGAAAAAGTTCTGCGCCGATTAAAATCCGCTGGTCGATTTTTTTAGCCTCAGCATAGGCCCGCACAATCCCCGCCAGAGAATTGCGATCTGTAATGGCAACAGCCTCAAGCCCCAATTCCTTGGCCCGTCGCACATAATCTTCAGGATGCGACGCGCCTTCAAGGAACGTAAAATTGGTGGTGACATGCAGCTCGGCAAATTGCTCAATCGGGGGATGCTCTGGCGCGTCCATGTCAACTCCCAAGCCCATGGACGAACCATTGAACTCGCGCGGCATCAGCGACCCGGTAAAGCCACAACAATGCACCTGTATCGGTCTGCACCCACCAATAATCACGGGTTCCTGAATACCATTGAGGATCATCGCGCCACCAGTCGGGTTCGATCCGTTCAGGTCCGGTCAGGGGTGTTAGGTGGCATTTCTGATTTTGCCAGATAATGCTTTCGGGAACATCCATGCCAGCATTTTTATCCAGCCATACAGCGACCGGTTTGCGGAACAAGCGTAAAGGGCGTTTGCGCAAAGGCGTAGTCCAGCTCTGGCGCGGCGAAGGGTAGAGGGCATAGTCCCGACTGAAGGCGCGTTCCGGAATATGACTGTCGGCGGGGGTAAAATACTGGACCCGCTCATACCCAAACATATTGGATAATGTATCGATCAACCCGTCGAGTGCATCTTTTTGCTCATCCGCCTGACGGTTGCCGAGCCCCAATTGCTGGTTTGATAAGGGCGCTGTGTGCCGGGCATGCAGGATCATCCGCTCGATACCAAAGCCCACATCAAGCTGCTCCAGATGCCGGGCAAAAAGCCGTTTGAGGGCAGGCACATCGCAGGTTGGCCGGATCGTCTGGATGGAAAAAGACAAGGCCGCATGATCAACCCGCGCAAGCGTGAGGTTGGCGTTGCGAATGCCTTTTTGCGTTGAAGACAACCGCGCGCACAAACGGGTCAGCAGGGTATCAAGCGCCATTTCAACACCAACATTATGCCCGATCGGGTCGGGAAATTGCATCTCTTCAACCAGCCGTTGCTGATGGCGGGCAAACCTGGTGACCTCAACCGCTTCGCCAAGCAATTGATCGATGCGTTTGATGCCATCCAGCCCGATCCGGCTGGCAAGCGTCGCGCGCGGCAGGGCGAGCAGCGCATGAATGGTTTTCAACCCCAATTGGCGGCAAAGAATTGTCGGCCCGGGCCCCATTTGCAGGGCTTCAACTGGGAGCGTTCCGGCGGCTTGGCGCAGATTGTCTTTCCCGATATTGCTCCGGTCGGGGCCGTAATGGGCAAAGCCCCAGGCGGCCGCTTTGGTATCGGCAAGCCCGACCCGTGCGGTAAAGCCAAGCTTGGCCAGCCGGTCCTGGATGATTTTTAACAAAACTGTTTCATCGCCAAACAAATGACTGGCCCCGGCAATATCCAGAAACAGATCGCACGCGCTGCCGCGCACCAATCGGGGCGTGAACCGGCTCGCCCAGCGCAACAAGCGTTGCAGACATTTGGCATCGCCCAAAGGGTCAGCTTCAAGATACAGGATGTCAGGGAATGCTGCCTGAAGGTCACTCAAGCTGATGCCTGGGGCAAGGCCCAGATTGTCGGCGGCACCGCTCAAAGCTGATACATACAGCCGGTTGGCTTCGCGCATAACAAGCGCAAACGGCTTATGCGCCAATCCCGGTTCTGCGCGGATCAGCCGCTCGCTCGCCAGCAAGGGAAGCCAGATGCAAATGATGCGTTGCATGGTCGATCTCCACAATCCAGTGATGGGGCCGCCCGCGCCGGTTCTTTGTCAGACCAAGTGACAACCGGGTCTTGTCTGTTGACCAGGCATTGACGCATACATGCCAGCGCGTCACGGCTGAACTGACCAAGCCTGGACCTTCGCCCGACAGGGCATTGTGTGCGGAATTGATAACCAGGCCCAATGCGGACGTTGCCTGGGCGGCCAATTGCAGTTTGCGCGCCTGGGTCTGGTTAAGGGGGTTTTTTAAATCCAGCAAAACGCAGCCCGCCGCCCCGGAGGCCAGAATTTCATAGGCCGCATTCAGAATGGCGGCATTGTTCGGCAAATAAAGTGCCAGAAATTTTTCCGGCACCCCGCCATATTGTGCCAGCGCCGCAGGGTAATAATCCAGCCCAGTCTGCTCGAGGCTAAGCCAGAATGTGGTCCCGCCCCGGCGTTGAACAATCAATTGGGCAAACATTGACGCTGCTGGGCCGGTAAATTCATGGATAGCCCCGAGATCCAGCCCCCCCTGTAAAGCTTGATCAATGGTGGCAATATCCAGCGGCAGAACCTGTCTGCTGATCCGCCCCATTTCCAGGGCCATGACTTTTTCTTTTAGAATTTCCAGAGACATTGGGATTCTTTGTATTTATGTTCCTGCTTTGTTCTTATTTTATATCCACCAGAAAGTCAAAACAGAGAATTTTATTTATATCCGTGAAAAAAGAACCTGCTCTGCAGTTTGCGGTTACACCAAAAGATATCAAAATCGTCCGGCGCCCATCTCCATGATAACAACAAAGTAAATGGAAATATGCTGACGCAACGGCAGCAACTAGTTGAATTTTCTGAAGAATATTTAATTTGGAAATTGGTATTTAAATTTTAATACCGCCTACGGAACATAACCAAATGTTTACATAATCACATTGTATAATGATATTTTAAGCAAGAATTCTGAATATTTTTAAGTAATACCACGTCGAATATTTTACATGATTTTAAACCAAAAATAATTCTGCATAATGACAAATAACGAGGTCAATATGACACAAGAAAATTTTCTTACCGATACCGAAAGACATTTTGGCGAGGACGATTTAATCGTCTCCAAGACCGATCTGAAAGGGCATATTATTTATGCCAACAGGACTTTTCTGGAAATTTCCGGTTATACCGAACAAGAGGTGATGGGCCAGCCCCACAGTCTCATTCGCCACCCGGATATGCCACGCTGTATCTACAAGCTGCTCTGGGACACGATCCAGAAAGGTGAGGAGATATTTGCGTACGTGATCAACCGCTGCAAGAACGGCGATCATTACTGGGTCTACGCCCATATCTCTCCGACAACGGATACCAGCGGGCAAGTCCTTGGATATCATTCAAATCGCCGTGTTCCATCGCGCAGAATCCTCGATGAAGCCATCATCCCTCTCTATCAGGAATTGAAAACCACCGAGCAGAAGTATCAGAACCGCAAACAAGGTTTGGAGGCTTCGCAATCAATGGTCTCTGCGTTCCTCGCCGAGCGCAATATGGCCTATGACGAATTCGTCATGACGGTTGGACAAGGCCCGCGTCGCGGTTACCGGTAAAATTCCAAAGAGATATGGTGCCGCTAGGCGCTCCAGAATACATTCCTGAGAAAGGTGAACGGCAATGATCGGCAATAGAACGGGCAAGGCAATTGCAAGAATTCGTGAAGTTTGCGAGGCGGTTGCAGCGGGTAATTTTGAAGCAAGAATCCAGAATATCACCGAAAAGGGCGCTTTGGGTGAAACGATGTATGCCATCAATATGATGATCGATCGTACGGATGCCTATATGCGCGAAACCAGAGCCTGTCTCAATTATATCGGGCGGAATAAATATTATAGGCTCATCCCGGAAAAAGGCATGGTTGGGGCTTTTTATGAAGCTGCGGTCTCCATCAACAAGGCAACCTGGTCGATCAAGGGGCGACACGATAAATTCGAGCAAATCGCCAATAATTTCGATCAGCAGATGAAAAATGTAGTGGCGTCGGTTTCGTCTTCAATTGATGAGCTTCACGAGGTATCAGAATCGGTCAGTCATTCTTCAAATGTGGCGAAAGAGCAAACCCTGTCGGTCGCCGCTGGCGCCGAAGAAGCATCTGCAAATATGCAGGGTGTGGCAGGCGCAGCAGACCAACTCACCTCATCGATCAATGAAATCAATCATCAGATGGTGCAATCATCCGAGATCACCGATCTGGCTGTGCAGAAATCACGCCAGATGAGTGTGCAGATTGCGAGCCTGACGGACGCGTCCCAAAAAATCGAAAATGTGATCGGACTCATCAAGGACATTGCCGCCCAAACCAACTTGTTAGCTCTGAACGCTACAATCGAAGCCGCGCGTGCTGGCGAAGCCGGCAAGGGCTTTGCGGTTGTAGCCCAAGAGGTAAAAACCCTGGCAAACCAGACAGCCAAGGCAACCGAAGATACCAGTAGCCAGATCGAGAATATCCAAAAAGCTACCCGGCAGGCTGTCCAGGCCAACGAAGAAATCAGCGTGACGATTGAGCAGGTGAATGCAATATCCACCACAATCGCGGCGGCAGTCGAAGAACAGAGCGCCGCCACCATGGAAATTGCTCGCAACGTAGAACAAGCCGCTGCTGGCACTTCAGAGGTTTGCTCCGGCATCACATTTGTTCGCGATGCCACAGAAGAAACGCAGAAAGCTTCAGCAAGCGTTATCAAGGCATCGGAAACCCTTTGTGCACAAGAAGGCATTTTGCAAAATCTGCGCGATGAAATGCATGAATTCATCGAAGAGATCAAAAAAGTCGGCTAACGGGCAGCATATCGCACTTCAATCGGTTTTTTTGGCCCCGTATTTTTGATTTTTTTTACTTAACGCGTGCAAAATAGCCACTGTTCAGAGCTTTTTGCCCTGTTTCGGATGCCATTACCGGTGCCAAAATTTACCTTTTATCTGGTTTTTGCGTGAGCTTTATCCCGATCCGTCATTTGGGTCATTGTCGCAATACCGTTATTGATCGCATTCGCCATTTATATCCTGCCGGACCTGTTCAGGTTGCCGGTAAACTGGATTTTGAAATTCATGTGCGCTGGAGCGGTTTGCGTAACCGGAGCGCTCGGGATGGAATTGGTGGGCGGTTATCTGGCTTCATCTGTTGGCTGGGATACGATGTCGTATATTATCGCGGCAACCATAGAAGAGAGCCTGGAAATTATCGGCCTGACAATGTTTGTCGGATTTCTGATCGGCTATATCGTTGAAAAATGCCCTCAAACCACAATCCGGTTTGCGGCGTCAGACTGAGACACAAATCGTGACCTCGAGCCGGTAACGAATTTACGAATGAATGCTTGACTTTAAGTGGGGATCAGAAGATACCCCGCATGTCCTTTGGCTGCCGCGTGAGCAGCTCGCGCCCGACCGGAATGAGTTTTATTCCATTCAGGTCTCCCTGGTGCCGGACATCACAAGCCTCCTGGCAGCGTTTTAACGCCCCAGGAGCTAACCAAAAAGTTCCCAATTCACGCGGGGTTCTGACGATCTTCCAGTCTGACCGGACAAATGTCCAAGGCTGAAATGATCGCAACCGCATTATACGGTCACCACCCGCTTATTTAGCGTTTGGTGGTTTGCCGTTTGNTTTTTTGGCGTCAGGYKCAAAATGKGCCTGCGCCTTTTGAAAGGTAAWTAGTTTGACTCAATTCGAWTCWCTCGGGCTCGCCCCATCAATTYWRAARACCATCRAGWMGCTTGGATACGAAACRCCAACACCGATCCAGGTYGAAGCGATCCCGCTTGTCCTGGAAGGTCGTGATCTGATCGGTCTCGCCCAAACCGGCACCGGCAAGACAGCAGCTTTCGGCCTGCCGCTTATCCATCATCTGCTGAGCGAAAAGGAAAGACCGGAAGCAAAAACTGTCCGCGCTCTTATTCTTGCGCCAACCCGCGAACTGGCAAGCCAGATCGCAACCAACTTGCGCGACTTTGTGCGCCATACACATTTGCGTATTGGGGTTGTTTTTGGTGGCGCTTCGATCCATTTCCAGAAGAAAAACCTTGAGCGCGGCACCGATATTCTGGTGGCGACACCGGGTCGTCTACTCGATCTTGTCGAGCGCAAGGCGTTGCGGCTTGATACCGCAAAATATCTGGTCCTCGATGAAGCTGACCAGATGCTGGATTTGGGCTTCATTGTTCCGTTGCGCAAAATCGCCGCCCTTTTGGGTACCCCGCGTCAAACGCTTTTGTTTTCGGCAACCATGCCAAAACAGGTCGAGCAATTGTCGCAGGCCTATTTGAATAACCCTGTACGGGTTGCAACGGCAACCTCGGGCCGTGCCGTCGAGAAGATCAACCAGACGGTTCATTTCGTTTCCCAGCCCGACAAGGCGGCTTTGTTGAAAGCCTGTCTGGCGGAGCGCGAAGATGATCTTTCGCTGGTTTTTTCCCGCACCAAACATGGTGCCGAAAAGCTGATGAAACAGCTTGTGGCGCGCGGCTTCAAGGCGGGTTCGATCCACGGCAATAAAAGCCAGGGCCAGCGCACCCGCGCCATCAAGGCTTTCAAGGATGGTGAAATCCGGGTGCTGGTAGCAACCGACGTTGCCGCCCGCGGCATCGATATTTCAGGCGTCACCCACGTCTACAATTTCAACCTGCCGGAAGTACCTGAAAATTATGTCCATCGTATCGGGCGTACCGCCCGTGCTGGTGCATCGGGAAAGGCCATCGCCTTTTGCGCCCCGGAAGAGTTCCAGCTTTTGCGGGATATCGAAAAGTTGATGGGTAAGAAGATCGAGACCGAAGGTGGCGAACGCCCCGCAGATCCGGTCGGTAGATCGTTCGGCAAAGGCAAAAAGCGCTCCCGCAGCAAAAGCCGTTTCAACCCGAAGGCAGGCGGGCGTCAGAAAACCGCCAAATGGTCGCCGGACAGAGCCGCTGGTGCAGATGCATCGGCACCCGGAGGGCAAGACCGGCGCCGCCAGAATTCAGAAACAGGTGAAACCAGAACATCGCCGGATAATGTAGTGGCGTTACGCGAGAATGCAGGTCAGAAATTTCACAAACCCGGCGGCAACAATAATCCTGCCCGTCCTGGAAAGCGCCGTCGGATCAGGCGGAAACCTGCTGCCTGATCAAGGATAGTCAGCCCGGCAAATATATGCCTGAYWSRKWRARSWYWWCKATSMRSATYYKKGTTGATGCCGACGCTTGTCCTGTGAAGGATGAGGTGTACAAGGTCGCTTACCGCCTCAAAATCCCGGTCAGCATTGTCGCCAACAGCTATATGCGGATCCCCCGGGATCCGCTTGTAGAGCAAGTGGTCGTCAACAACCATATGGACGCGGCGGACGATTATATTGCTGAACATTCGGACGCAAATTCAGTTGTTATAACGGCAGACATCCTTCTGGCTGACCGGTGCATTAAGGCAGGGGCTTTGGTTGTTGGGCCCAACGGAAAACTGTTCACGGCAAATTCCATCGGCGCGGCTGTAGCGACGCGAGCAATCATGGTTGATTTGCGCGCTGGTGGCGAACAAATTGGTGGCGCCAAACCTTTCAGTAAAGCAGACCGGTCGCGCTTTCTGTCGGCCCTGGATGCGGCCCTTGTGCGGATCAGGTTGAACAAGTGAGCGGTTCCAAAATTTCAGAATTTGACGCCATCATCCTGGGCGCTGGTGCTGCCGGTTTGATGTGCGCCGCAATCGCGGGCCAGCGTGGACGCAACGTTCTGCTCATCGATCACGCCGATAGTCCGGGCAAGAAAATCCTGATTTCAGGCGGTGGGCGCTGCAATTTCACGAACCTGCACACGCCGCCCAACCGCTTTCTTTCCAGCAATCCTCATTTCGCAAAGTCTGCACTGCGTCGCTACCAGCCGGAAGATTTTATTGCGCTTGTTGAGCGGCATAAAATTGCCTGGCACGAAAAAACCCTCGGTCAGCTTTTCTGCGATGGATCAGCAAAACAGATTTTGGCGATGCTGCTCGAAGAATGTGACAAAGGAAACGTGACCCAGCAATTGGGTGAAGCGGTGCGCAATATCAACCATAGCGACGGGCGCTACCAGATCACGCTCGGTGATATGGTCGCTACTGCGCCATCATTGGTGCTCGCCACCGGCGGGCTATCTATCCCGAAAATGGGGGCCACCGGGTTTGCCTATGAAGTTGCCCGGCGCTTTGGCTTGAAAGTGGTTGAACCGCGCCCGGCTTTGGTTCCGCTAACTCTTGGCGGCAATGAGATTTTATTCCGGGCATTGTCTGGGATTTCTGCGGAAATTGTTATCAGTTGCGGCAAAATCTCGTTTCGCGAAGCTGCCCTCTTTACCCATAAGGGATTATCTGGGCCGGCCATATTGCAAATTTCAACCTATTGGCGACACCGGCAACCGGTCGGGATCAATTTCCTGCCAGACTTGAGCGATGATTGGTTGGTGGCGCTGAAAAAATCTGACCCACGGCTGCATGTGCGCACGGCACTGGACCGCACCTTGTCAGCCCGGTTAGCGGAAACGCTGGCTGGACAATTGGCGCTTGAAGGTGAACTCGCAAATATCCCTGACCGTAAACTTAACGACGCGGCGCAGCGCCTCAGCCATTGGTCCTTCAACCCCAACGGCACCGAAGGCTTTGCCAAAGCAGAGGTAACCGCAGGCGGCATCAGTACCGATTATCTGTCGTCGCAAACCATGGCAGCCAAATCCATGCCCGGTCTCTATGCCATCGGCGAAGCCGTTGATGTGACGGGATGGTTGGGCGGATATAATTTCCAATGGGCCTGGTCTAGCGGTTGGGCAGCGGCACAGGCGCTCTAGCCGGGCAATCTAGGAATATTCACCGAATTCCGCAAAAATGCTGCCCGCCGATTTGGATATTCCTCGTCGTACCCTTATCTCCCTTCCTTCTAAGGAAATTTATATCCGAAAACCCTGTTCAGAACCCTGCCAACTTGACCTGCATCAATCCCGCCTGCGCCAGCCCGTGATTATTTGGTGCCAGTTCTGCGGATTTGTGGGGTTTTATGACCAAAGTCATATTTGGATTTTTATTTGCTGTTACCCTTGCCTTGCTTGCTGGTTTGTCGCCGGTACACGCGGAAGATGATCTCTYTGTATTTTTGGCGGATACGCCGGTAAATACGATTTTCCCCGAAGCTGATGCCTACGGGACACGCCGCGATGACGCCCCGATTATCCCGGTTCTCAAAGACGGCGAAACCATTGGATATGTATTTCTGAACACCGATTTTGTCGGTGCCATCGGCTATTCCGGCAAACCGATTTACATCCTGATCGGGCTGCGCGAAGATGGCACGATCGCAGGTGCGCGGTTGGTCAAACATTCYGAACCGATTGTGCTTGCGGGTATCCCGGACGAGAAAATCCAGGATTTTATCGCCGGCTATATCGGAACAGATATTCTAACGATGGCGCGGGAAAAGGCGGGCGAACCGCCACCGGTCGATATTGTCTCCGGCGCCACCGTAACAGTCATGGTTATGGACGATTCCATCAAACGGGCATCTGTTCGCGCCGCCCGGATTTTAGGCCTTGGCGGCTTGCAAGCGCTGACCGCCACAACAGGACCCACAAGGACCGTCGATACCTCCAGCGACGAAACATTGGACTGGATTGATCTGATCGGCAACGGATCGGTGCGCCGTCTGCATTTGTCGAACGCAGATATCAATCAATCGTTTTTGGATCAGGGCAATGAAAGGGCCATTGCCCGCCCGGAAAAAGGCGAAGATGATGAGATTTTCATCGATCTCTACGCGGCCTCCCTGGCGGTGCCCGCCATTGCCCGTTCGCTGCTTGGCGAACAGGAATACAAGAATTACCTGGATCGCCTTGAAGACGACCAGAACGGCTTTCTGATTATGGGCCTCGGGCATTATTCGTTCCGTGGATCTGGGTATGTGCGCGGCGGTATCTTTGATCGGATACAAGTAACCCAGGGCGAAGAACATCTGCGCTTCAGGGACCGTGGTTACAAAAATATTGGCGACGTGGCSGCTGTYGGCGCRCCGGATTTCAYCGARGTTGCGCTCTTYTATACGCCAAAAGATGTGGTCTTTGACCCGGCCAATCCGTGGCAATTACAACTTCTGGTACAACGCGCCATCGGTGCTTTGGAAAAAGTTTTCATCGCTTTTGAGCTGTCCTACCAACTTCCCGACGCCTACCTGATTGTCGAAGCGCCGCCAAGCGAGCAGGCAGCCGGCCAGCAAAGCCTTGGCGACCCGGAATCCAACGCCCTGTGGCAGCGTATTTGGCAGCAAAAACCCTATCAGATCGCGATCCTGCTGGCGGCAATCGGTATCCTGACCATAATCTTTTTTGCCCAGGACCAGCTTGCAAAATATCCCAGACTTGGCGACTGGATCCGCATCGGTTTCCTGACATTCACGTTGTTCTGGATCGGCTTTTATGCCCAGGCCCAGCTTTCGGTGGTCAATGTCTTTGCCTTCGTCAACGCTTTGCTGTCTGATTTCCGCTGGGAATATTTCCTGCTTGAGCCGTTGATTTTCATCCTGTGGGTCTCGGTTGCCGCGTCGCTCATTCTGTGGGGGCGGGGCCCGTTCTGTGGCTGGCTATGTCCGTTTGGTGCTTTGCAGGAATTAACCAACAAAATCGCCAAGTTTTTCAAAGTGCCCCAGATCACTGTCCCCTGGTGGATCCATGAACGTCTTTGGGCGCTGAAAYACCTGATTTTTCTCGGCCTGGTCGGCATCTCGATCTATTCCCTGACACTGGCCGAGCATCTGGCCGAGATCGAACCATTCAAGACCGCGATCGTGCTGCGTTTCATGCGTGCCTGGCCGTATCTGCTATTCGCCGGGGCGCTTATTTTTGCAGGCCTGTTTATCGAGCGCTTCTTCTGCCGCTATCTGTGTCCCCTCGGCGCCGCCTTAGCGATCCCTGGCCAGTTGCACTTGTTCAACTGGCTGAAGCGCTATTCCAATTGCGGTGACCCGTGCCACATCTGCGCCCAGAAATGCATGGTCCAGGCGATCGARCCGTCAGGCCATATCAACGTCAATGRATGCATGGACTGTTTCCATTGCCAGCAGCTCTACAACGACAAAGATGTCTGCCCGGTAATGATCCACAAATTCGCAAAAACCAACAAGGGCAATAGCCCCAAGGAATCCGGCAACACATTGTCTGCCGGTAACCCCCTGTACCGCAAGCCGCGCCGGCTTGGCCGGACACGGGACATTCAGTCGTAATTGCCGATTTTCGTGAAGACAAAAGGAGACGAAAATGAGTGAAGACAAGAAAACAGAAACCGGTTTTTCCAGAAGAGCATTGCTCGGTGGAACAGCCATGGCGGCTGGTGTTGGTGCCGTTGCCAGTGCCGGTATGTTGACCGGAAGTACCGTACCTGCCCGTGCAGCTGGCGCTTCAAACGAAGTTGCACCAGGTGATCTGGACGATTATTATGGCTTCTGGTCTGGTGGCCAATCAGGTGAAGTTCGCATCGTTGGAATGCCCTCCATGCGCGAATTAATGCGTATCCCGGTATTCAACCGTTGTAGCGCCACCGGCTGGGGCCAAACCAACGAGAGCCGTAAAATTCTCACCGAGAACATGCTGCCCCACGAAATTGAATATTGGGCAGATAAGGGCGGCATCCCAACCAACGGCGATACCCATCATCCCCATATGTCGTTTACCGACGGGACCTATGATGGCCGCTATATTTTCGTGAACGACAAGGCGAATACGCGCGTAGCCCGTATCCGCTGCGATATCATGAAAGTAGACAAGATTGTTTCGGTGCCGAACGCTGCTGATATTCATGGCCTTCGTCCGCAGAAATACCCGCGTACCGGTTATATATTTGCCAATGGCGAACATCGTGTGCCGCTGCCAAATGATGGCACTGTGCTTGATGATCCGTCAAAATATGTAGCGATTTTTTCAGCCATCGATGGCGACGAAATGAAAGTCGCCTGGCAGGTCATCGTTGATGGCAATCTGGATAATGTCGATGCCGATTATCAGGGCAAATACGCCATCGCCAGTTGCTACAATTCAGAAGAAGGCGTCACCCTTGCAGAGATGACATCGTCCGAGCAGGATTGGGCTGTTGTCTTCGACATTGCAGCCATTGAACAAGGCGTCAAAGACGGCGACTTCAAAATCTATGGTGGCGATGTGCCGGTTCTCGATGGCCGCAAGGGWTCRAAATATACCCGCTATATTCCGATCTCGAACAGCCCCCATGGCGTCAACGCGTCACCTGATGGCAAATACATGATGATCAACGGTAAATTATCACCAACCGTATCAGTGATCGATTTGCAGAAATTGCCTGATCTGTTTGCCGACAACATCCAGCCGCGTGACACAATTGTTGCCGAACCACAACTGGGACTTGGCCCGCTGCATACAGCCTTCGATGGTCGCGGCAACGCCTACACCACGTTGTTCCTCGACAGCCAGATCGTCAAATGGGATATCGCGAAAGCGATTGCCAGCTTTGGCGGTGAAGATGTTGACCCGATTGTGCAAAAAATCGATGTTCAATATCAGCCTGGTCATAACCATACATCCATGGGCGAGACCAAAAATGCTGATGGTAAATGGCTTATTTCATTGAACAAATTCTCAAAGGACCGCTACATCAATGTGGGTCCGTTGAAACCTGAAAGCGAACAATTGATCGATATTTCAGGAGACGAAATGGTGCTTGTTCATGACGGCCCGACCTTTGCTGAACCCCATGATTGTATCCTGGTGGATCGTGCCCTGGTCAATCCGAGCCAGGTCTATGATCGTGCCGAACCGACCTTCGCTGCGACATTGGCACAGGCCGAGAAAGATGGCGTTGATCTGGATTATCCAGCAGACGTTATCCGCGACGGCAACAAGGTGCGGGTCTATATGCATTCAATTGCCCCGACCTTCTCGCTTGAGAAGTTCACTGTGAAACAGGGTGATGAAGTTACGATCATCGTGAGTAACATGGATGACGTGGATGATCTGACCCATGGTCTGACAATATCCAATTACGGCGTCTGCATGGAGATCGGACCGCAACAGACAGCGTCCGTGACCTTCAAGGCGGACATGCCGGGTGTCCATTGGTTCTATTGCCAATGGTTCTGTCATGCACTGCACATGGAAATGCGCGGACGCATGATTGTTGAACCTAGCTAGGACGCAAGACAATGAGCGGGCA
>JAESRU010000051.1 GCA_016764455.1 Hyphomicrobiales bacterium
GCCGCTTCTTCGAATTCGAGATTGCCGGCGGCGTCCTTCATGCGGGTGCCGAGATCGCCTAGATGTTTGCGCAAATTATTGCCAACCAGCGCGCCGCCTTCGGCAAAGCCCGCATCCACCGTGACGTGATCACCCTCGTAGACGCTGCCGATAATATCGGAAATACCCTTCTTGACGCTTTCAGGCGTAATGCCGTGTTCAAGGTTATAGGCTTCCTGCTTTTCGCGCCGCCGGTCGGTTTCGGCCATGGCACGCTCCATCGAGCCGGTGATCTTGTCGGCGTAAAGCAGCACCCGCCCTTCCACGTTGCGCGACGCCCGACCGATGGTTTGAACAAGCGACGTTTCCGAGCGCAAAAAACCTTCCTTGTCGGCGTCAAGAATGGCCACCAACGCGCATTCCGGGATATCCAGCCCCTCGCGCAACAAGTTGATCCCGACCAGCACATCGAATGTGCCAAGGCGCAGATCGCGGATGATTTCGATCCGCTCCAGGGTGTCGATATCGGAATGCATATAGCGCACCCGCACCCCCTGTTCGTGGAGATATTCGGTAAGGTCTTCTGCCATCCGCTTGGTCAATACGGTGACCAGAGACCGTTGGCCATTGGCCGCAACTTCAATCACTTCGGCCAGCAGATCATCGACCTGGTTGGTGGCCGGGCGGACAACCACGTCCGGGTCGATCAGACCGGTCGGGCGAATAACCTGTTCGACGAAAACGCCGCCGGTCTGGTCCATTTCCCACCCCCCCGGTGTCGCCGAAACATAAGTTGTTTGCGGGCGCATGGCCTCCCATTCCTCAAACCGCAACGGGCGATTGTCCATGCAGCTTGGCAACCGGAATCCGAATTCAGCAAGCGTCGCCTTGCGCCGAAAGTCACCCCGGGACATGCCACCAAGCTGGCCGATGGTGACGTGGCTTTCGTCAACAAACAAAAGCGCATTGTCGGGCAAATACTCGAACAATGTCGGCGGCGGCTCGCCGGGCGCGCGCCCGGTCAGGTAGCGGGAATAATTCTCGATCCCGGCGCAAGACCCGGTCGCCGCCATCATTTCCAGATCAAAGGTAGCGCGCTGGTCCAGCCGCTGGGCTTCGACCAACCGCCCCGCCGCGTTCAATTCGTCCAGCCGTGGCCCAAGCTCGGCGCGGATCGATTTGATCGCCTGGTTGAGGGTCGGCTTTGGCGTCACGTAATGGGAATTGGCGTAGATTTTGACCTGCTCGAACTCATCGGTCTTTTGCCCGGTCAGCGGATCAAATTCGGTGATCGCCTCGACATCGTCGCCAAACAGCGATATCCGCCAGGCGCGATCTTCCAGATGCGCCGGGAACACTTCGATCACATCGCCGCGCACCCGAAACGTGCCCCGGTGAAAATTGCCATCGTTGCGCACATATTGCAAAGCCACCAGATCGGCCAGCAACTGGCGTTGGGAAATCCTCTCGCCCGCCTTCAACTGGAACGACATCGCGGTATAAGTCTCGACCGACCCGATGCCGTAAATGCACGAAACCGACGCCACGATAATCACGTCATCACGCTCGAGCAAGGCGCGGGTTGCAGCGTGGCGCATCCGGTCGATCTGCTCGTTCACCGATGATTCTTTTTCGATATAAGTATCGGAGCGCGGCACATAGGCTTCGGGCTGGTAATAATCGTAATAGGAAACGAAATACTCGACCGCATTGTCCGGGAAGAAACTCTTGAACTCACCGTAAAGCTGGGCTGCCAGCGTCTTGTTGGGGGCCAGCACCAGAGCCGGGCGCTGGGTCGCCTCGATCACCTTGGCGACCGTATAGGTCTTTCCCGATCCGGTAACCCCAAGCAGCACCTGATCGTGCTCACCATCATTCACCCCCGCAACAAGCTCTTTAATCGCCTTGGGCTGGTCGCCCTTCGGCTCAAATTCCGAAACAATCCTGAACGGTATCCCGCCTTCTGATTTTTCCGGCCGCTCGGGCCGATGCGGGGCCCATGGTTCGCCGTTAAATTCTGTGCGTCCCTCTTCCAGCAATTTGGTCAGCGCCGCAACACTGGCCGTAGCATCGCCCTTGAGTGGCATGGCTTTGGGTTCGCTGTTCCCGGCCCCAGCCACCAGATCAGCCCCCGGTGCGGCTACCGGTTTGGTTGCCTTGCCGGAGCGTAAAATCGCTGGCAACAAGGATTCATCAATCCCTTCACCCTCGTAAGCGGCCTGGGGCTTTTCCGAAAACCCGGTCGTAGATGATGATTTGCGTGGAGCCATGGGGTGAATATAGGTGAGTCACAGAGAGAATGGAATGGATAGGGCGTTCATCTGGCGTCACTACTGACATATTGTGGTTGCGGYAAAACGCGCCCGCTACACTACGTCATCCCGGACAGTGTGTGCGCAGCACATCACCTGATCCGGGATCCAGCACAACAAGCGGCGAAGCCCCATCTGGATTCCGGCTTTCGCCGGAATGACGAATGAATAGAACAATCGCAGAAACTAACTCTTGAAGCAGTTCTGGCGATGCCAATCGAGATAAAACGGATGCGGCTGGTAGTTCGGGTTTTGGGGGACTAGAGCCTTCATTCCAGGAAGCAAAATATGGGATACGTCGTGATTGAGTTGCCGAGATTTTAGAATTGTAAAATCATCAGCTAACGACAACAAACCACGATCAAACATCCAATGCACAGTACCAGACAATGCAATACCATTTCGAATTGAATCGGGGCCATTCTTATGAACGGGCATAATGTGGGCGGCTTCAACTTCTGGTCGTCCCTTGCCGTTAATCAGTCGCAATCCTGTAAAAGCACATGTCCTGTCGTATGCTTTTCTAATAGATTGCTTGAATTTTGCATCACGRAATGGGCGCTTGAGCAATTGTTCAACAATAGGGCGATCAAATTCGGCTTGTGGATTATGTCCAAAACCACTTGGGTATTCTACTTCGAAGATATCATCGGACCGGTCTGGCCAATCATCCGGTTGCGATAGCCCAGCCTCCACTATAGCAGCAAATTCCATTTGCTCGACTATGCGAATTGCCTGAACAGCTCGACCACCATTCACCCGACCATTGGGCAGAAATAACTTTTTTTCGTAACCGCCATTTTCCTTATAGGGAACACGTCGGTCAAAATCGATATAATCGATAATGTGAGCAAAATAGTGGTCGGGCCTGCGGTCATCCTGTGTAACTTCGGAAACCAAAGCCGTCGCCCAATAACATGGCTGATTATTAATCGGACCATAATATACTATGTTATCTCCGATAGTTTGCTCTACCCGAGAGAGATATGATTTTGGAAAATGATAACGTTTTTCAGGAATATCATCATATTCCGTATCCTCTCTATGATAGAAAACAGCATTAGCCACTTTTTTGTCGCTGACCTCCCTGAAAAAAACAAAATACAGCGTCGCTAAATCTTGGCAAGACAGATCAATCTAGAAACCTTCCCCCCGCTCCCCCTGTCCGTTGATCACATTGCCGGAAATATCCGGCCACAGCGCCATTTGTTCCGCCTTGGGTTCAAATGGCGTTGCCCCGACAGCTTTGCCCGCGACAATATTTTTCTCCGGCATGAAACCCTCCCGGCACCGAGCCTAACCGGGATTGCAAATATGGGTTACCGGTTTTTCAACCAGCCAAGCATGGTGTCCGCATCGGAGACTTCAAACGGATCAGAATCCGCATTGTCCCGGTAGCCGTCTTCAACGAACATCTGTTTGATGTCGCCATTATCGACAAACATCGAATAGCGCCATGACCGCATGCCGAAACCGAGATTGGATTTTTCTACCAACATGCCCATCTTGCGGGTGAATTCGCCGTTGCCATCAGGCAGCAGGAATACATTTTTGGCCTTCTGGCTAAGGCCCCATTGATACATCACAAAGGCATCATTGACAGACAGACAGACAAGCTGATCGACACCTTGATCGCGGAATTCATCGTGAAGCGCTTCATATCGCGGCAAGTGGCTGGTCGAACAGGTCGGCGTGAACGCACCAGGAAGCGAGAACAAAACCACTTTCTTGTTTGCAAAAACATCCGTTGATGAGAGTTCGCGCCATTCAAACGGATTGTCGCCCCCAAGCGCATCATTGCGAACACGGGTCTTGAAAGTGGTATCCGGTATACGGGAATTGAATGTCATAGATAAAGTCTCCAGTTGGGTTTACCAATTGGGTTTGCCAATTAGGTTTGATTGTTGGGAAGTTGGTATGAAATCAGTCGGCGAGCATTGAACGCAACATCCAGGCTGTCTTTTCATGGATTTGCATGCGCTGCGTCAACAGGTCTGCGCTTACTTCATCATGAGCCGCATCGGCCAGTGGAAAAATCCCCCGGGCGGTTTGCACAATCTTCTCCTGATCCCGGACAAGTTGGGCAATCATCTGGTCAGCAGATGGCACCCCGGTTTCCTCTTCAATCGAGGTAAGCGCCGCGAACTGGCTGTAAGATCCAGGTGCAGCGACACCCAGCGCCCTGATCCGTTCAGCAATTTCATCAACSGCMARYGCCAGYTCGGTATATTGCGCCTCRAACATCAAATGCAGGCTGCTGAACATYGGCCCGGTKACGTTCCARTGAAAATTGTGGGTTTTCAAATAAACCGWATAGGTGTCGGCCAATAGYCGCGACAARCCRTCKGCRATGKCGATCCGTTCTTTGCYGGGAATYCCRATTTCAATTRYCTGGGKCATTTTCAAKTCTCCWAGTGAATGSTYTCAATGTTGTTTCTTTGGCTAATATGGGGATCAATTTAATATTGTAAACTGATATAATTTCGTTTTATAATTCGTTTTTACCACACAGTAAACATGACTGGAATTCGGCCATGAAATCCCTGCCCAGCCTTAAGCAATTGGAATATCTGACCGCCCTCGCCGATGCCGAGCATTTCGGCAATGCCGCGATTGCCTGCAATGTTACGCCGTCTACGCTGAGCGCCGGGATCCGTGATCTGGAAAATCTTTTGGATATTCAGGTGGCAGAACGCACCAAACGCTCGGTCCTGATGACACCGACCGGACTGCAGATTGCGGAATGCGCCCGAAAACTTTTGCGCGACGCGGAAGATATTGTGGAACTGGCCTCTGCGACCCGGCAGCCCTTGAGCGGAACGCTGCGGCTTGGGGTCATCCCGACCATCAGCCCATTTTTGCTGCCCCGGGTATTGCCCGGCATCTATCAGCAATATCCAAAATTACGTTTGTTCTTGCGCGAAGAAAAAACCGACGATGTGCTCCATAGTCTTCGCGTTGGCAATATCGACGCCGCTTTGATCGCACTGCCCTACGATACGCAAGGCCTGACATCGCTGACCCTGTTTGACGACACATTTCAGTTGGCCTGCCCGAACGGGTCGTCAATTTCCAAACAAAAATATGTATCCATCGATGATTTGCGTAACCAGGTTTTGCTGTTGCTGGAAGAAGGACATTGTCTGCGCGCCCACGCATTGGACGTCTGTCAGTTCGAGCGGACCGACAGCCAAAACGAATTTGCTGCAACAAGTCTGCATACGTTGGTTCAGATGGTCGGGTCCGGCCTTGGGGTTACGTTGCTGCCCGGTATCGCGATTGACGCCAAAATTACCGCTGGCACGGGCATCAGCCTGATCCCGTTCGCAAAAGAAGCATCCCGCCAAATTGGTCTCGTATGGCGCAAATCCTCACCGCGAACGGAAGAATTGAACATGCTCGGAAAAGCTCTTATTCCCAATTCAGTCGCCTAAATTATTTTCCTTTTGGGTGATCAGGGCTTGATTGATTTCACCGCCCCAGATCGCCAACGCGCCAGAAAAATACAGGAATATCAACGCGAYGATGATCCCTGCCAGGCTTTGGTACATGATCGCGATGGTGGAGAAATTCGCCAGATATTCCGAATAGGCGAACGCCGCCACCAGCCACATCACCATGGTCAATATTATGCCCGGCAATATCTCCCTGATCCGGTGACGTTTGACCGGCAAAAATAAATGCGCGGACAACAATGCCACCGCAAGAAGAGTGAAGCTGATCGGCCCGCGCAATAGATGAAACCAGTTCTCGAACTGCGCCAGCCAGGGAAAAAACCCGATCGCCCGCAACCAGATAACCGGCCCCAGAACAATCGAAAAGGCCAGCACCATGAGCACCATCGCACCGCCAATAACAAACAATATATTTTGCGCCAGCCGCCAAAGATACCCGCGCGTTTCTTCATACCCATAGGCCCGGTTCAGCCCGACCCGGATACTCTCAACCGCGCCGGACGCTGTCCAGATGGTAAGCAGGACACTCAAGGTCAAAAGATCGGTTCGTTGCGCTGTCAGGATATAATGGATTTCAGGACTGACGGAATTTGCCAATGCTTCGGGTGCCACGCTCAGCAGATAATCCACCACAGTTTGCGCCAACGCTTCGTTGCCAAAAAACCCTGCAAGCGCCGTTAGCAATATCAAAAACGGAAACAGCGCCAAAATCATGCAAAAGGCAATGTTGCCCGCAAGCGCCAAGCCATCATCGCGCAGCAAGCCTGAATAAGCGGTGGCGAAAACTTTCCAGGTTGAGCGAAGCATGTTTTGTTGTCTCACGCAGGCGCATGGTTTGAAAGGGTGCGAGACATATCAGCGAGTCGCCATGGTAGCCAGCATCGCAATTGTATAGGCSAGGAACAGGCCCAATTGCAGCATCTCCGGCAGCTTTCGCGACAGCCGYAATCCGAGCGGGCTGCCGGCCAGCGCCCCGACCGCCATGCCGCCAAGTGCCGGCAAATAAATATACCCGGCGCGGGGTTCTGGAATGCCTACTTCGTTCAGCCCGCCGATCAAATATCCGGTGCCTGCGAAAATGCCAACGATCACCGCTAGCCCGACAGCCACTTCCGCCGCTTGCCCCATCCGGTAGCCCTTGTAGCTTAAAATCGGGGTCATGATCGCCGCAACACCGATCCCGAGCAACGCGCCAAAAATTCCGGCAATGGTGCCATAGCCCCACGCTTCCGGTGTGCGGAATGTCGCCAAGACTTGTTTTGTATCTTGGTCATTTTTTCCCGGTTTAGACGCTTGTGCGAGCCCGGCCATGCGCCGTGCCAACCGCAAAATCATGTATGCCAGAAAGGCCATRAACAGCCAGCGCATCACMTGCCCCGGCAAATGATCRCCAATCGCCGCGCCTAATCCGGCACCAAACGCCACCGGCATCCAGAGCTTGCCAAACAAATCAAAATTCAACCCGCCGGATCTCCAGCGTAGCCAGATCGTATAGAGCGATGTCAGAATGATTACCGCCAACGAGGTACCCACAGCCACATGCATCAGGTAGGTTTGCGGCACCCCGTCAAGCGCCAGCGCCACCACAAGGAGCGGCACCATGGCCAGCCCGCCGCCCATGCCGAACAAGCCTGAGACAATGCCCGCGATCAGCCCGGCCGCCAGATAAAATAGAAACGCCGTCATATTTGATCCTGCTGAGCCGGCCCAATCCCTGCTATCTCAAGGGTAGTTGAGGGAACTTTTCCGGACATCTATATACCAATTCAACACACCACAACACYGYRCCSYCGACGTATGAATTTCCCATTTTTCATAAAAAATGCTACATTTCATTCATGAAACAACGACTGGGAGCTTTGGTTTTTTGTCGTCTTGCTGTGACCATGTTTGCGGTTGCCGGATTTAGCACGCCATCAATTGCGGACGGCATGTTCCGTATTCAGACGCAAGCTAGCCCCAATTGCACTTGTCGATATCAGGGTCGGGATTTCCAGGTTGGCGACCGGGTCTGCCTGAATTCCCCCGACGGCCCGCAACAGGCGGAATGCGGTTTTGTTCTCAACAACACATCCTGGAATTTCACCGGCACCTCGTGTGTCTATTCCAACATTTCAACGCAGGGCCAAATTGCTTCACTCCCGAGAATGAATAAGACRCCGGTTCCAMCATCATCCCTGCAATAAATCAAAGACACATAGCGAAGGAATTTCAGCGGTGATCAATCGCCTGTTTTTTGTTTTTGCCTGCCTGACCATTTTTGCAACCCACTGGCAGCCTCCTCCAGCTATGGCGCAGGCGCAAAGGATTTTGCGCGATTGGCAAGTAAGCTGCAATCTTCAAAATGAGTGCGCGGCTGAAACCAGCGCAACCGGGCGAACCGACGCCATCACATATCGTTTCACGCTTGTGTTCAGCAAAACCTCCAGCGCCGCACCATGGCGCATCCTCATTCGCATGATTGACGCCGAACCTGCGCCCAGCAGCCCGTTCATTTTTCAAATCGATGCCGGGGCGCATTTCCGGTTTGAGCCTGATGAAATCCTCGTCAATGACCAACGGGAATATGAATTACAAAACAGCGCCAAAATTGATGGCCTCATGGCGGCCTTTCGCCAGGGCGACAAACTCTGGCTGACATTCCATAATCCGCGCATCCGCGAAACCGGTCTCGGCTTTTCACTGAATGGCGTCGTTGCGTCGATCATCTGGATCAATGAGCAGCTGGAAACAGCAAGCGCGGATGTCAGGTTGCCGTCCCGGATTATCCAGATGCAGGCGCTCGATACTGATTGCAATGTTGACGGCGCGCCTGATCCGATTGCACGGGAATATTATCCATTATCAGAGCATGAAACCCTGTTCATTGTTCCCTGCGGGACCGGTGCCTACAATTTTGCTTACCGGCTCTATCTGGAAAACCGGCAATATGACGAAGTCCGCCCCCTGTATTTCGCCACCTATTCAGACAATTATGGCTGGGGTGGAACCAGTTCACTCTTCAATATTACATATGACCCCGAGACAAATATCCTGACCAGCTTTTCAAAGGGGCGTGGGCTCGGCGATTGCGGTTCCCGGGCAAGATATGTCTGGCAGGATTATGATTTCAAATTGCTGGAATATGCCCATTGGKAGGGTTGCGATGGCACCCATATGCCAGACCAATGGCCGGTAATTTACAGGGCTGAGAAATAAAGCGGCACGCCGATATAGGGAATAAGTGCCAGGAACAGGCAGGCGCGCACTTTCCAGCTTTTGAACCGTCGCCATAATATGGCGATCAAAACCAGAGCCAGACCAATTTCGATCATGCCCACAATGTCACCATGGTACCGGGGGTTCCAATATGAAATCGGTGAATGGAACCGCCAATCCGAAATCGGCCAGAAATGCCGGTGAGCGTCAGAATTATGCAGCGGAAAATCCCCCGCCATATGCAGCAAGGCTGCTGCACCCAACATTATCAGCAACAAGGATTTGCGCCAAAGCCCCACCAGTAAAATTCCAGCATAAAGCGGAATTGAATTACTGATCGCATTCAGCATTTGCCAGAAATCGCTGAAATGCAAATCGCGAAAAATAACCCGGTCAGACAGACCCTGGATAAATTTTGCGTTTGCCCACATCACGTAAAGCGAAAGGTCCGGCACCAGACTGCCGATAATCACCGCCCAGTTGCGCACCCTGTTGTCCGGCTTCGCCAACAATGCCGCGCTGAGCAAAATATGGGTTGGCGTATTCACCTCCGATTATTCACCCCGGATTACTCAATTGGGCCAAGAAGGGCGTAAGCGATATTTGTGGACGCGATCAACTTGCCTTCTTTTTCTCCAACCATTTTCGCATGGCCAAATGCCATTGTCCGGCCAAGGCGCATCATCTCAACGGTACAAATTACGGAATCCGAAGATAGCGGCTTCATGAAATGGGTGGTYGCATCGACCGTGGTCATGGGGCGGTATCCGCCAGACGCCGCCGCTATCGCGACCACCATGGCTGTGTCCGCCAGAGCCATCAGGGATTGCCCGCAAACGGTGCCGCTATCCCGACACAGCTTTTCGTCAAACGGCATTTTGACTACAACTTTATCCGGCGCGACGTTAAGCACTTGCAGACCAAGCTCCCGCACCCAGGGAGCAATCAGRKTATCCAGCACTTCCTGCGCCTCTTCCACGCTATAATTATCCACGCAAATCTCCTCTCGCGATGCAAATTTTCAAACCGGTATAATGTCAAACGCAATGCCTATGCGCTTGCTGGAGCCTTTAAACGGCACGGTTCGGTGATAGAAACAGGCCGGGAAAAACAGCATCAACCCTTCACGGGGTTTATATTGCTGGATCATATGCTCCTGCTTGCAGCCCAACTCATCCGGCGGGCGGCCGACTTCAAATCCACCGGCAATATCGCCGTCGACGCCATTCTCTTCCGCCGCCACTTCTTCAGGCACCCGAACATAATAGCAACCGCTCAGATATCCCGATTTATGTATATGCTGGCTCTGGTTGCCTTCCTTGTCGAGCACCGCCGCCCARGCATAGATCATGTAATCGTCAGGACAGGTTTCRGCGAACGGATGCCCGGCACCGGTTKSGCGCAAATTKTCCAGATAGGCATCGACCGCGCGYCGTATTTCAATTTCCAGATCAGCAACCGGACCCTTGTCRCCTTCAAGCAAATTTTCGGAAATCTTCAACTTGGGATGATGATATTTCAGATCGCTCTCAAGCGGCGTGAACAGGGTTGGATGGTTCAGCACATGATCTTCAAGCGCCTGGTTAAAGGCGTCCAGATTTGCGTATGCTTTCCCGGGCTTGATATCGTGGGATTTCACAAACCGGTCGAAATCGAAAATCACAGCCGCTTCGTCGACGCGACCAGCTTCCTGCAAGGCGTGCCCCTTCAGTGCCAAACATTCGATCGCACCAGGTTCACGTGCCAACCAGGAATCGCAAACCTGAATGGCATCGTCTGGTCGCCCGGCCCCCAACAATGCAGCACCTAGATTGTGGGTCATGCCCGCACCCTGATGGCCGAGACCAAGCGCGGTTGTATATTCTTCAACCGCTGCATCAAATTTTTCCAGCTTATGCGCCACCACACCAGCAATAGCATGGGCATTTGCATTTTGTGGGTCCAGGTCGCAGGCGCGGGACGCATGATCCGCTGCCTCCTCGAACAAATTCTGGTCTTTTAACGCATCCGCCCAGGCGAGTTCGATATGCCCGTGATCCGGCCACCGGGTCGCGGCATGGGCCATGGCGTCACTGGCACGCCGCGCTTCACCAATTTCAGATGCAGCGCCYGCATGTTCAAGATACGCTTCCGCCGGCACATCAAKGCTATCAAGCGCCTTGCGCTGGGCTTTGAGAAACCGCACTGCTTGCGCCCGCTCACCAATCTCATGAGACATGAGGGCCGCCATTGCCAAAATTTGCGGCTGGCGTGGTGCGATTGTCAGCATCTCACGGACAACTATTATTGCCTCATCCAACTGCCCGGCCTGATACAGACCACCAGCACGCTGGCGCAGCATTTTCAGTTTTTCCTTATCGGCATTTTCAAGAGCAGCCACGGGCAAATTTCCATCTTTTTCTGAAACAGACGTGATGGATATCATAAATCAAAGGTCTGGAAAGGAAACGATTTGATATGCCCGCCAGTGCCAAAGCAGGAAAACTATCCACAACTCATTACCCTGTGTACAGTTTTATGGAAAAAACACTGGTTATTAGATAGTCTGAAGCCTTGCGCCCTCGGCTCTGATAACCCACATGGTAACAAGCCATGAAATTCAGAATTGCGGCAAGGCAACCGTGAACGCTGAGGTAGAAATTATCACTAGCATGATGTCATATTTAACCCTGCTGGCCGGGCTCGGAATTTTGCTGTTTTGCGGTGACCTTCTGGTCCGAGGCGCAATTGGATTGGCTGAAAAGCTGGGTATTCCAGCTATTATCATAGGACTTACAGTTGTCGCTTTCGGCACATCCGCCCCTGAAATGGTGGTCTCTGTGCGCGCAGCCCTCGCCGGTGCACCCGGCATCGCGGTCGGCAATGTGGTTGGTTCCAACATTGCAAATATTCTGCTCGTCCTTGGTCTTCCGGCGATTATTTCTGCGACTCAGTGCAACCAGCCATTGGTTGCCCGCAACGCATTTTATGTCCTTGGGGCCAGCTTGCTGTTTACCGCCATGTGTTTTGCAGGCCCCCTGACGACCTGGCACGGGGTCGTGCTYCTGGTATTGCTATTCATGTTTCTTTTTGTTTCTGGCAAAGCGATTGTGGATGAGCCCTGTCGCGAAGAAACACAGGAAGAAATTGACGCCATCGAAGGCGTTGTCGGTGTCCCCCACAGCAATTTTGTCATGATCGCGTTTCTTGTAGTTGGATTGATTGGCCTTCCAATTGGTGCGCATTTTACCGTCGAAGGYGCGCAGGTTATCGCCCGCGCCTGGAATGTATCGGAAGCMGCSATCGGCTTGACGGTAATCGCTCTTGGCACCACGTTGCCGGAATTGGTAACCGCCCTGATTGCGGTGAAACGCGGCGAATGCGGCCTCGCACTCGGCAATGTTCTTGGCAGCAATCTCTTTAATATTCTGGCCATTATGGGTGTGACTGCGGTCGTTACCCCGATAGAAATACCGGAGCAAATTCTACATATGGATTTGTGGGTGATGATCGCCGTTACCTTGCTGGTCTTCCCCTTTGCGCTCGGTCATTTTACGTTGACCCGACTACCCGCATTGGCCTTTGTCGCCGCTTATATTGCCTATTTGGCGTTTGCGATTTCCCCACACATGGAAGCCACGATGTCGGATGAGTCCCAATCAAATTCACAAAACCTTTCATACGCCAACAACGCCTTGTCTGGTCATGAGTGATACCGCAAAGCATCAAAATAAAGTTGCTCTTGTAACCGGAGCCGGAAAACGCATCGGGCGTGCCATTGCCTTGCGGCTTGCGGAATCCGGTTGGGATGTAGGCGTACATTACCAAACCTCAAAGGCTGAAGCCGAAGCCACCGCCTCCGATATCATATCTCTTGGGCGAYGCGCTGAAATCCTCCATGGTGATTTGGGCGACGCCAGCGAAATGGCATCTTTGGTCAAAAGATGCGTGTCTGTGCTCGGTGCACCCACCTGCCTTGTCAACAATGCCTCCATGTTTGAATGGGACGAAATTGACAGCCTTGATCTGGAAACCTGGGACCGGCAATTTGCGGTCAATTTACGCGCACCGGTTTTTCTGGCCCGAGAATTTGCCGCCCATTTGGCGCCAGAAGCATCTGGTTGCATTGTCAACATTATAGACCAGCGGGTCTGGCGTCTGACGCCCCGCTTCATGTCTTACACAATCACAAAATCAGCGCTCTGGACAGCAACCAGAACGCTGGCGCAAGCGCTCGCACCCCGGATCAGGGTCAACGCAATTGGGCCCGGTCCGACCCTGCGCAATGATCGCCAGGACGTGGCTGATTTCGAATTGCAACAAAAGACAACCTTGCTCGGGCGCGGCCCAACCCCGCTTGAAATTGCCAATGCGGTCTGTTTCATTCTTGACGCACCCGCAATGACCGGGCAGATGATAGCTCTGGATGGTGGCCAGCATCTCGCATGATTTGCGTACTCCGTT
>JAESRU010000173.1 GCA_016764455.1 Hyphomicrobiales bacterium
GCCGAGCCATGCCAGCAACTGGGTGCAGGTTGGTCCGGACTGGACGTGGGTAAAGTCAAGAATTTTGACCCCTTCGAGTGCTTTCATTTGAACTTCCTGTCTTTTCTTCGTTTTGGTGTTTTGGCTCGTGCAAGCCTGATTATTTTTTAACAACGCTTTGTGGATTGAGATTGCCGATGCGGCCGCTTTCGGTCCCCGCTTTCTCGTCGATAACCGCATTGATGAGGGTTGGTTTGCCAGAGGCAAAAGCTTCTTTGATGGCTTGGGATAATTCGTCAGGAGACGTTGCGTAAACGCCGACGCCGCCAAAAGCTTCCATCATTTTGTCGTAGCGGGCGTCTTTGACAAACACCGTGGTGGCGACATCGTCACCGCCAGACGGGTTGGTGTCGGTGCCGCGATAGATGCCATTATTGTTGAAAACAACCACACAGATCGGCAAATTGTAGCGGCAGATGGTCTCAACCTCCATGCCGGAAAACCCAAAAGCGCTGTCGCCTTCAACCGCCAATACTGGTTTGCCAGTTTCAACAGCTGCGGCGATGGCAAAGCCCATGCCGATCCCCATGACGCCCCAGGTGCCTACATCGAGGCGCTTGCGGGGCTGATACATATCGACGATTGAGCGGGTGAAATCGAGAGTGTTGGCGCCTTCATTGACAAGGATCGCATCGGGGCGTTCCTTGATGATGGATTTGATGACGCCGAGCGCACCGTGATAATCCATCGGCACATTATTGTTGCGCAGCTTGGGTGCCATCCGCTCGATATTGGTCTCGACTTTGGTCCGGATCGCGCCGGTCCATTCAGCCGGTGGGGCTGTCCAATCGTCGCCCATCTGAGCCAGGAGGGCGGCAATGCTGGACGCGATGTCGCCAACGATCGGAGCCGCAATTTCGACATTTGAATCCATTTCATTTGGGTCAATATCGATCTGGATGAGTTTTTTAGGTTCTGTCCCCCAGGATTTTCCTTTGCCGTGAGACAATAGCCAGTTCAGCCGCGCGCCGATCAGCATCACAACATCAGATTCTTTCAAAGCCAATGAACGGGCCGCTCCGGCAGATAAAGCATGGTCGTCGGGCAGCAACCCTTTGGCCATGCTCATGGGTAAATAGGGGATGCCGCTTTGTTCGACAAATTTCCGTATATCGTCGTCGGCGCGGGAATAGGCGGCACCTTTGCCGAGAATGATCAGGGGGCGTTTAGCGTTCTTGAGAATTTCAAGCGCGTGGGCCACAGCTTCGGGGGCGGGAATGTGGCGCGGTGCCGGGTCGGTCACTTTGACCAGAGATTTGGCTCCGGCCTCAGCATCCATGGTCTGGCCGAATAATTTTGCTGGTAAATCCAGATAAACACCGCCGGGGCGGCCAGAACATGCGGCCCGGATGGCGCGGGCCACGGCGATGCCGATATCTTCTGCATGCAACACCCGGAACGCTGCCTTGCATAAAGGCTTGGCGATGGCGAGCTGGTCCATTTCTTCATAATCACCCTGTTGCAGATCAACGATTTCACGCTCGGACGAACCGGAGATCAAAATCATCGGGAAGCAATTGGTGGTGGCGTTGGCCAAAGCCGTCAGACCGTTCAAGAACCCAGGCGCTGATACGGTCAGGCAGATACCGGGTTTTTGCGTCAGGAACCCTGCAATAGTTGCTGCATTGCCGGCATGTTGTTCGTGCCGAAACGAGATGACGCGGATGCCTTCGGCCTGCGCCATCCGTCCAAAATCCGTGATGGGAATGCCCGGCACGCCATAAATTGTATTCAGGTCGTTTAGTTTCAAGGCGTCGATCAGGAGATGAAACCCGTCGGTCAGATCGCCCGTATCGGCTTCGTTGGTTTCGGCATTGCTGGACATTTTGTGCTCCATGAAAAAAGAAATTGACTGATAATGTCAGGCGGCGCTGACACCAGATTCCGATTCAACCCAAGTGCGTTCCACATGGGCGTAAAGGTTCAAGCTGTGTTCGCGCACCAACCGCTCGGCCAGTTCGGCGTCGCGGGATTCAAGTGCTTCGATGATATGGAAATGATCAACAATCGAGCGGTTCACCCGGTCGCCTTCAGAAATTGTGCGTGCCCGGATCGCCTGCATATGGATGAACAGACCATCGGTGATTTCGGTCAGCAGGGGAATGCGGGCCAATTCAAGAATACGTTGGTGAAAGCTGATATTGGTTTCCGAATATTCGTCAATCTGGGCGCGGATTTGGTTGTTATTGAAAGTAGCAAACATTGTGCGCAGGGACGCAATATCCTCGTTTGTGGCAACGCTTGTAACCAGCCGCGCCGCCATGCTTTCAAGGGCGGCCCAGACAAGGATCATTTCAAGAATGTCCTGCTTGGAYTTGCGGACAATGAAAACCCCTTTGCGCGGCACAATGCGAACAAGGCCTTCTTGTTCAAGGCGCGCCAAAGCCTCGCGGATCGGCGTGCGACTAATCTGGAGACGGGCCGATAATTCACGCTCGTCGAGACGCAATTCGGCATCGTCCGCGTAAATATTGGGCGCGGTGATCGCTTCCTTGAGTGTCTCGTAAATCGTTTGCTTCAGACTTGGTGGGGACACCAAGGGAGCCAGCTTTATGCGTGCGGCTGAAGCGAGGGGTCGTTTGTCGGTCACGGTCTCGGGGCCTCCGTGCGTGCGTTATTTTTCGTTGCTGGCACAATGTCACAGCGATTTTTTGGCATTTTCTTGAATGAGGCTTGGTATGTGGTCTTTGGTATGCCACAAGTATTTCGTGCATTTGATGTGATGGAGTCAAGGCAAAAAATTTATTCTGTGGAAACTGAATGTCAGGAAAATGTTATTTCAGGGAAAATTTTTTTCCTGTGGTAAATTATTTTGAAATCACGAAATATTTCCATTCGGGCAAGGAAGTATTAGTCGTTTGGCGCTGTGATAACGGCGGGATTGGCGTATTGTTGCGGTTGRTCAGGGGATATTAAAAGACATGCATTGCGGAGATACCAAAATATGAGTCCTGATCCGAGGCCTATCCATCCGGGATCCGGCCGGCGCAAAGCCGCCCGCTATCCTAAAGGACGGTATTTGCAAAGCGCCGAGCGTGATGCTGTTCTCTCCTTGTTGGGGAGTGAGGAATTGCGCCGCGATCACCTGATCGAATACCTGCATCTCATTCAGGATAAATTCGGACATCTTTCAGCGGGCCATCTTCAGGCGCTTGGCGATGCGTTGCGGATTTCCATGGCGGAAGTTTATGAAGTCGCGTCTTTTTACGCCCATTTCGATATTGTGCGCGATGGTGAAACGCCACCACCCGCAACAACGATCCGAGTTTGCGATTCCCTGAGTTGCATGTTGGCGGGTGCCGAGATGCTGATCACTGCGCTTGAAAATGGTGCTGGCGACGATGTGCGGATTGTCCGCGCGCCGTGCATGGGGCGGTGTGATCTGGCCCCGGTCGCGGAGGCCGGGCACCGGCATATTGATCATGCAACGGTTGAAAATATTGGCGAGATTGTCGCCAATGGTGATCTGCATCCGGTTATTCCCGATTATCAGGATTTTGATGCATACCGCACCGATGGTGGTTACCAGATGCTGGAGCAATGCCGGTCGGGGCAGCGCAATGTTGAAGATGTGATCCAGACCTTGTCGGACGGTGGATTGCGCGGGCTTGGTGGGGCAGGGTTCCCGACCGGGCGCAAATGGCAATTTGTGCGGGCRGAATCAWGGCCWCGCCTGATGGCRGTYAATGGCGATGAAGGYGAGCCRGGGACATTCAAAGACCGGCATTATTTGGAAACCGCGCCGCATAAATTTCTTGAAGGTATGTTGATCGGCGCCTGGGCGGTGGAAGCTGAGACCATCTATATTTACCTCCGGGATGAATATCCGGCAGCGCGGGAAATCCTGCTGCAAGAAATTGCAAAGCTGGAAGCCAGCGGATTGGCAGATCACACACGCGTTGAGTTGCGGCGTGGCGCTGGCGCCTATATTTGCGGCGAAGAATCTGCGATGCTTGAATCAATCGAGGGCAAGCGCGGGATACCACGCCACCGCCCGCCCTATGTGGCGCAGGTTGGTTTGTTCGGGCGGCCAACATTGGTCAACAATATCGAGACGCTCCACTGGATCCCGGAAATTTTGAAAAACGGTGCCGACTGGTTTGCTGATCAAGGTATCGGCGATTCCAAGGGTTTGCGCAGTTATTCGGTGTCGGGCCATGTSAAAAACCCTGGCGTCAARCTKGTGCCRGCGGGYTTGACCGTGCAACAATTGATCGAYGATCATAGCGGTGGCATGAGCGATGGCCATGTGTTTCGCGGGTATCTGCCGGGTGGCCCATCAGGCGGGATTTTGCCAGCCACAATGAACGACCTGCCGCTTGATTTCGGCCAGCTTGAAAAGTATGGCTCATTTGTTGGYTCCCACGCCGTCGTAATCTTGTYTGATCAGGATGATATGCGTGAAGTGGCGCTTAATTTGATGAAGTTTTTTGAAGATGAAAGCTGCGGCCAATGTACGCCGTGCCGGAACGGAACTGAAAAGGCRGTCAAGCTGATGAGTCGCGATACCTGGGACCAGGACCTGCTCAATGATCTTGCAACCGTGATGGCGGACGCCTCCATTTGCGGGCTCGGGCAGGCTGCTCCCAATCCGTTGAAATCAGTGCTAAAATATTTCCCGGAAGATGTCTCATGACCAAGCAAATTAAATTCGAACTGGACGGCAAGCAGGTGATCGCCGAGCCGGAAGAAACTATTTGGCAGGTGGCGAAACGCGAAGGGGTGGATATCCCGCACCTTTGCTGGCACCCGGAACCTGGCTATCGGTCTGACGGAAATTGTCGCGCCTGCATGGTTGAAATTGATGGCGAGCGGACGCTTGCCGCGTCCTGCATTCGCACCCCGACTGAGGGGATGAAAGTCAGTTCAGCGTCTGAACGGGCGAAAAAATCCCGTGAAATGGTGTTTGAACTACTGCTGGCGGACCAGCCGGAGCGGGATGAGGCTCATGATTCACAATCCCGTTTCTGGAACTGGATGGATGCCATGGATATTTCCGACATCCGCCGCTATCCGGCGCGTGAAGCGGTCGCATCGGATAATTCCCACACCGCAATTGCGGTCAATCTCGACGCCTGTATCCAGTGTAATCTTTGTGTGCGGGCCTGCCGCGAAGTCCAGCGCAACGATGTGATCGGCATGGCGGGCCGGGGCAGCGCCGCAAAAATCATATTTGATTTCGATACCGGGATGGGCAGCTCGACATGCGTTGCGTGCGGCGAATGTGTGCAAGTTTGTCCCACCGGCGCGTTGATGGAATCCAACCTTCTGAATGATGCCGGCGTGCGCACAGAATTTGAAGAGCGCTCGGTAGATACGCTTTGCCCCTATTGCGGCGTCGGGTGCCAGACCAAAGTTCATGTGAAAGACGACCGCATTCTTTATGTGGATGGGCGCGATGGCCCTGCCAATGAAAACCGGCTTTGTGTCAAAGGCCGGTTCGGGTTTGATTATATCCATCATTCGGGACGGCTGACCAAACCGATGATCCGGCTGGCAAATACGCCGAAGGAAAAAAGCGGCGAAATCGATCCCGATAATCCGCTGACCCATTTCCGCGAAGCAAGCTGGGACGAGGCGCTCGATGTGGCGGCGAATGGATTGAAATCAATCCATGAACGTGATGGCGGTGCGGGCCTTGCAGGCTTTGGTTCTGCGAAAGCTTCCAACGAAGAAGCGTATTTGTTCCAAAAACTGATCCGCCAGGGATTTGGGACCAACAACGTGGATCACTGCACAAGGCTTTGCCACGCATCGTCCGTTGCGGCTTTGATGGAAGGGTTGAGTTCAGGCTCAGTGACAGCGCCATTCACAGCCGCCAAAGATGCCGAATGCATTATCGTTATCGGTGCGCGGCCCTCTGAAAATCACCCTGTTGCCGCGACCTATATCAAGAATGCCGCCAAAGATGGCGCGAAGCTTGTTGTTATAGATCCGCGCGGCCAGAATCAGGGCATCGCCCGGTTTGCCAGTCACGTTTTACAATTCAAGCCGGGCCGCGATGTGGCTTTATTGAACGCCATGCTGAATACGATCATCACTGAGAACCTCCATGACGAGCAATATGTTCAAGCCCATACCGAGGGCTTTGAAGCGTTGCGCGATCAGGTGGCTGAATTTACACCGGAAGCGATGGAAGAGATTTGCGGGATCGAGGCCGAACGCATTCGTGAAGTGGCCCGGCTTTATGCAACATCGCGTACCTCGCTGATTTTCTGGGGCATGGGAATTTCGCAACATGTCCACGGTACTGATAATTCCCGCTGCCTGATTTCGCTGGCATTGGTGACCGGCCAGATCGGACGACCAGGTACCGGACTGCATCCATTGCGCGGACAAAATAATGTGCAGGGCGCGTCAGACGCTGGCTTGATACCGATGTTTTTCCCCGATTATCGCTCGGTGGAGAACGAGGAAATCCGTGGTGAATATTCAGAATTCTGGGGCCGTGAGCTTGATCCTAAGCGCGGGCTGACGGTCGTTGAGATCATCGACGCTATCCACGCTGGCCAGATCAAGGGCATGTATGTTCTGGGTGAAAACCCGGCTATGTCTGATCCTGATCAATCGCATGCCCGGGGAGCGCTCGCCAAATTGAAGCATCTTGTGGTCCAGGATATTTTCCTGACCGAGACTGCAAAATATGCAGATGTGATCCTGCCAGCATCAGCACATGCAGAAAANAYGSGGNCWCMYKCRCMMRYRCMMRCMSTCAGGTGCAAATTGCCCGCCCGGTGCTTGATCCACCTGGTGACGCCCGCCAGGATTGGGAGCTTGTGCAGGAACTTGCCAACCGGGTCGGGCTTGATTGGAAATATACTCATCCGCGTGATGTGTTTGCCGAGATGACCGAAGTGATGGCGTCGCTGAAAAATATTACGTGGGAACGGTTGGAGCGCGAAAACTCCGTGACCTTCCCGTGCGACGGGCCAGACCAACCGGGCAATGAAGTCATATTTGGCGATGGTTTCCCGACCGCCAATGGTCGCGCCAGATTTGTGCCGACCAAGCTGGTTGCGCCGGACGAATTGCCCGATGAAGAATTTCCGCTGGTGCTGACAACAGGCCGCTTGCTCGAACATTGGCATACGGGTTCGATGACMMGSCGYGCYGCCAATCTGGATGCGCTGGAGCCGGAAGCCATTGTCTGYCTGAATTCSCGCGAYCTGATGCGGATGAAWGTTGCRGCAGGTGAYTTTGTGAAAGTTTCAACGCGRCGYGGKGAYATWTCATTGATGGCCCGCGAAGACMGRGATGTWCCRGAAGGAATGGTGTTCATWCCATTCTGCTTTGCYGAAGCWGCSGCRAATATYYTGACYAACCCGCAGCTTGATCCGATGGGCAAAATCCCGGAATTCAAATTCTGCGCTGCCCGGGTCGAGCCCGTTCGAGTGATTGAAGCGGCGGAGTAAGCTTCACCTAATTGACGGGATTTTTGTGCGACTTATTGTGGTCGCCGGGTGCGGACATCGCTTTCCAGAGTCATGAACCGGGCACCATCTTTATATGTCCAATCGCGCATGATGCCGTTGCCGCGCTCAATATCCAAGGTGCCGATCCAGGTGCCAAGCGTTGCTTGATGGTCGATGGTGCGGAATTCTATTCGCCCGACCAGGGTATCAAATCTGAGCCCTTCAAAAGCGCCTATCAAGGCCTCTGTCTCGGTTGACCCAGCGGCTTCAATCGCTTCCTTGATGGCATAAAGCGCGGAATAGCCAAGCAAGGATCCGAGCCGGGGGGTG
Source organism: Hyphomicrobiales bacterium (assembly GCA_016764455.1). Classification (GTDB taxonomy): domain Bacteria; phylum Pseudomonadota; class Alphaproteobacteria; order Rhizobiales; family NORP267; genus NORP267. Next base: position 7,782 of record JAESRU010000173.1, read on the forward strand.
TCGTTGAATGCGGCCCGGTAATTTTCGACGAATGCGATATGTGCAGGAATCTCAATTTGAGCCCAGGGGTACCCGGTCACAATCCACCCGTCCGGCGTCTCGCTTCCCAAGGTAAGTAACCATTCTGGCTCCCCTGCCAAGAGGTTTAGCATTGTCCGGTCTTCAAACAGGTTTTGGGTATTGCCTTCGCGAATAAATTCAACAAGATCGCCGCCAAACAGGGCCGAGAAAATTCCTTCGGGTTCGGCCTGGGCGATGGCCGCAATTGTGGCGATAGCGTCAATTCTACCAAGGGGTGGATATTGTTCCGCCACGATTTCAATGCCTGGAACCGCGTCCATGATCAATTGTTTGAAGCTGGCGGCTGCGGATTGTCCATAGGCATAATTTGGCGCGACGATCGCCCATTTGGTAATCCCGCTTGCCTCAATCGCGTCCACCAGCATGGCGGTTTGCATGTAGATGTTTGGGCGCAGGCGAAAGGTGTGGCGATTTCCAGCTTCCAGCGTCAATGCATCGGTGAGCGGGGCGGTGGCAAGAAACAGAACTTTGTTTTGATTGGCGTAATCTGAAACCGCAAGCGCGGCACCAGAGAGAAATGTGCCGAAAATCAGGGATACTTTTTCGCTAACAATCAATTCGCTGGCGACACGGACGGCGGTTCCCGCTGTGCCACCATCATCACGGCTGATAATTTCAAGTGACTTGCCCAAAACCCCGCCAGTGGCGTTGATTTCTTCAAGCGCCATTTGCCAGCCGTTTCGATACGGTACGTTGAAAGCAGCATAACGACCATATGACGATAATTCACCGATCCGGATGGTGTCRTYRTCRGCCTTTGCCGGGATGGCAARAGATRCTGYGAAAAYAARMGCKGWCAGGACAAYKCCAAAAAAACCAATTCGTGMAATCATGTYTWTTCCCGGAACAGAAAGGYCTCGCAANWYRSCCGATCATATCACCGGATCAGACCAATGAAATGCATCATTGGGAGCATGGCTGGTTTCCAGCAGTTTTGTGCGTCACCGCACCTGCCACGTATGTCCCTGGCTCAAAAGCTTCTTGAGACGGTCACGAACATCGGCCACGGGCCCGGGTTTGACGCTGCCATGGGCTTCAAATACAGCCGATTCCTTCGCATACAGAACTCCAATCGGGGTCGGCATACCGGGTCCTTCAAGATGGGCCAGCAGGTTGGCGGCGGTTAAATTGGTTTCATCATGGACCAAGATATCGGCTTCGCTGATACCGTTTTCACCGATAGTCACCAACCTGAGGGAGAGAGTTGCCACATCAAATTGCAAACCGTGATTGCGCTCGGCGCCCCAGATCATCGGCTGGCCATGTTCCAGATGCAGCAGGTTTTCAAGTGCCGGCTTTTTGTCCGTTAGTTGATCAAAGATACCGTGGTTGAAAACGATGCAATCCTGCAAAATTTCGACAAAGCCGGTGCCTTGGTGAGCGTGGGCCCGTTTCAGCGTCGGGATTAAATGCTTGGCGTTCACATCGATCGAGCGGGCGAAAAATGTAGCACCTGCCCCAAGAGCAAAGCGGCCAGCATGAACCGGTTTATCCAGCGATCCATCAAGAGATGTTGGCGAGCGGGTGCCCAAACGCGACGTCGGAGACATCTGGCCCTTGGTCAGGCCATAAATTTCGTTGTTCAGCAACAAATAGACCAGGTTGATATTCCGGCGCAGCAGATGCAGCAAGTGATTGCCGCCAATTGAGAGGGAATCGCCATCACCTGAAACCAGCCATAGATCAACTTCCGGGTTGGCGATCTTGATGCCGGATGCAATTGCCGGTGCGCGGCCATGGATGGYGTGGAAGCCATACGTTTCCATATAATAGGGGAAGCGCGCAGCGCAGCCGATGCCGGAGACAAAGACCGTATTGTCGGGGTCTGCTTCAAGCTCGGCGAGGGTGCGTTGCACAGCTTTCAAAATGGCGTAATCGCCACAGCCCGGGCACCAGCGAACTTCCTGATCGGTTGCATAATGTTTGGCGGTGAGTTTTTCCGGCGCGTTCATTGTCCGGCTCCTTCCAATATTTTCCTGGCGGCTTCGACAATCTCARCCACCTTGAACGGGCGGCCAGAGACTTTGGCGAGTGATTTGAAATCGCCTTGATATTCAGCTCTCAATAGCGTGGCGAGCTGACCCATATTCATTTCGGGAATGAGAACATGCTCGAACCCGGCCAATAGCTCGCCCAGATTCGCGGGCAGGGGCCAGATGTTCGATAATTGAATGTGGCTGGCGTCATGGCCATCATCGATCAGGGTTTCAACCGCACGGCTGGCGGGTCCGAAAACGGAACCCCATGCGACAATTGCCAGTTTGCCGGACGCGTTGCCCTGGTCCACGGTCTGGGCCGGGATATCGTTGGCGATGCGGTTTATCTTGTCGGCCCGCAAATGCGTCATGAGATCGTGATTGTCCGCATCGTAGGAAATTTCACCAGTGATGTTCTGGCGCTCAATGCCGCCGATCCGGTGAACGCCGCCGGGGGTTCCGGGCGCGACCCAGGGCCGGGCCAGGGTTTTTTCATCGCGCCGGTACGGGGCGAAATCATCCGGCAGGGCTTTATCTATTGGATCAAACGCATATCCGTCGAGATCCGGGATCGGCCAGGGCTCAGAGGCATTGGCCAAATAACCGTCCATTAACAAAATGACCGGGGTCATGTATTTGGTGGCGATCCGCACGGCTTCAATCGCTGTATCGAAACAATGTCCGGGGGTGTTGGCGGAAAGAACCACAACGGGGGTATCAGCGTTGCGCCCCCATACGGATTGATACAAATCTGATTGTTCGGTTTTGGTAGGCATGCCGGTGGACGGGCCACCGCGCTGGACATTGATGATAACGAGGGGCAGCTCTGTTGCAGCCGCAAGGCCGATGGCTTCCGTCTTGAGGGCAATGCCTGGACCAGATGAACCGGTAATACCGACCTGGCCAGCATAGGACGCGCCGATCGCGGCGCAGGCGGCTGCGATCTCGTCTTCGGCCTGGAACGTGGTGATATTAAATTCCGCTCCGAGCTTGGTCAGGTTGTGCAGAATGTTGGATGCCGGGGTGATCGGGTATGAACAATAGACCAAATTCCGTTCGGCGAAATTTGCGCCCGCAGTCAGGCCCCAGCAAAGGGATTCGATTCCCGTTACGCCGCGATAATCGCCGGGTGCGATTTTTGCTGCCGGTACGTGAAAAGGGTGGATATCCATTTCGGTGACTTCGCCGTAGGCAAAGCCTGCATCGAGTGCTGCGTTGTTGATTACCGCGATATCGCCGAGCTTGCCGAATTTGGCCTTGATCCATTCCGCCGCCGGGGTTTTTTCCCGGTCAAACAGCCAGAGCACGAGACCCAGCGCCCACATGTTTTTGGAGCGGATGCTGTCCTTGTTGGAAACATCGACATTTTCAAGCGACTTGATGGCTTTGAGGGTCAGGTCCGTCATTGGAATTTTGATGACGCGGAAAGCATTCAGACTATCGTCTTCGAGAGGATTGGATTCGTAACCGGCCTTGGTGATGTTGCGTTCCGTGAACGCCGTTTCATCGGCGATGATCAGGCCGCCTTTTTGCAGATCAGACAGATTGACAATGAGGGCGGCGGGGTTCATCACCACCAGCACATCGACCATGTCGCCGGARGTTAGAATTTGCCGGGCGCCAAAATTGATCTGGAACGAAGATACGCCGAAGGTGGTTCCAACCGGCGCCCTGATTTCAGCTGGGAAATCCGGGAAKGTTGCCAGATCATTGCCCGCCARTGCGGTYGCGAGCGTAAATTGCCCGCCGGTGATCTGCATGCCGTCGCCTGAATCTCCGGCGAACCGGACAACGGCGGATTCCCGCGTTTCCCGGTCTATGTTTCCTGATGGATTAGTACTTTCGATATTCATGGCCTGTTCCCAAATCCGATTGGTTCGCATATTTGCACGAGATACTTTAGGTGTAAAGATATATGATATATCAGMTGATTCGTTCTTTATATAGTACTTTCWNTYYGYYTRGAATGGACAATTATCGGTCTCGGTGCGACTTTTCTATTACAAAATATTGTTAYCTGAGACCATCATTTTTTGATATCTCCGATACAGTCAATCCGCCAAGACGGGAATGCGGCCTTGGCCCCGTTGCCATCGCCAGGATATAGCAAATTTCATCGGCCTTTGGGGCGTCTGAAATGCCCACTTCGATGGCATCAAAATGGCTRCGTACATAGGCAGCATTAATATGGTGCAGAGGGATATCGATCTTGGCACCCATGCCGCCGACCTTCTTGGTGGAGGGGACGATGGCGCGGGCTTCGCCGAGCAATTCGCGCATGGCATAGCCACCGGCAACGTGCCAGAGGGCACCGTGTTCCAGTTCGCCATTTTCCCCGACAATSGCGCCTTTGCCRTAAGCTTCGACTTTCGAGRYRTCRCCACCSGCGAGCGCTTCCACYAAYCTGRTTGATAYGCGCAGRCCTTCGGGTTTCAGSGCTTCCATCATGGGTAGAAGRTCTTCYACATATTGCCCYGCATAKGGGTTGYGGATGATCATRGCTGCATAACCTTTGCGGGCCGGAATTTCCAGCTTYGGRCCATTRTCGTGAAACGTATCTTCGATATGCACGACGATTTTTCTGATTTCAATGTCCATCAATTTGCTCCGGTATGAAAGGGTTCAAAAGCTATATAGTTCACCACATTGCCGATGGTACGGGTGGCGGCGGCAAGTTTTAAATGCGCGCCGATAATTTTTTTGTCTCGGTAAAATTCGGTTGCCAGTGCCGCACCGTTATCCAGCGCGTCTGAAATTTSTGCRCCAGAYAATTCCCCGATATTGGTCACGACCAGCAGGTCACCAAGATCAGAATCCGGGTCTAGTTTGCGGGCCGGGATCCGGGAAATAGAACCGGATTTTATATCAACATAATTGGCGATGATCGTTGCAGCTGCATCAGCGCCGGCGGCGTTTGCGGCCAAGATTGTGACAGCGTCAGCAATACCGAGCGAGAATGAACGCCCATGGCGGCCSGACGTGGCGATGCCGCCAATACCGGATGCCGCATCAATATGAGCGTTTCCYTGAATAGCTGCAAATTCAGGTTCGGGGCGGTTGATGAGACCAACGGACAGGGTTTCCTGATCTTCAACATGGACAGCAATATCGCCGCCATTATTGACAAATGCACGGGTCAGCAATGCGGTCTGGCACATCTCATCCATAATCTCGTCAGCCACTGCGCCCGCCACCGCCGCCATTGGGGTGATGAAATGTTGATTTCCAAATGGTGCAATTGCCGCTTGCATGCGCCGGGCAACGGATGATGAAAATTCGCGAACCGGATCAAATCTGCGCCGCAAAGCTGGCAGTTCCGACACCAATTCATCGAGAATGGTTGCGAACCTTGATTGTGCGGCAGTGAGGGCGGTGGATTGATGATCTTCGTTCCCCCAAACGCCGATCACCAGATCAATCGGGCCATGATTGAGATGCAGCCGCAATGGCTCATCCGACTGTGACCGGCTGGGCAAGGCGTCTGTGAGAAGGGCTGCGGTTGCTGGTTGCATATCAGATCA
>JAESRU010000174.1 GCA_016764455.1 Hyphomicrobiales bacterium
GGCGGGGGTGGAAACACAYCTTTCACCCGCCAGTCTGRTGAAARTTTTATTGAGAATTGAAATTGCGTGTGGGCGACGGCATGGGCCGCGCTGGTCAGCACGGGTGCTTGATCTTGATCTATTGGCATATCACCGCATGGTATTTGGCTGGGGCGAGGGGATCGATCAATTACGGGAGAGCAATGCTGCTGCTGCACATCTGGTTATCCCGCATCCACGTATGGATTTCAGGCCGTTTGTGCTGCGCCCTTTGCTCGATATTGCCCCGGAATGGCGACATCCAACATTGGGTTTGACAGCCCTGCAGCTTTGGCGCGCTGTCGAAAAATCACCAGACGCGCAAGGGATCATCAAATTATCAGYGCCAGATTGGGTTGCCGRTGGTTTGTGAGGRCAAAAATGGGAATGCGACGCAAGGAATTGCTTGCGTTCTTATGCATCCGGGCATACATAGCGCGTATATCAGATATTTAAGAAACCAACCTGCGAAAGGGCCTGCCCATGGCTCGCGTAACCGTTGAAGACTGCATTGATAAGGTAGAGAGCCGTTTTGAGCTCGTTTTGCTTGCTGCCCACCGGGCCCGGGAAATCTCGGAAGGTGAGCCGCTTACGATTGATCGCGACCGGGATAAAAATCCTGTTGTTGCGCTTCGTGAGATTGCCGGAGAAACAATCCTTGCCGGTGATGTGCGGGAAGAACTGATCCATTCGCTGCAAAAATATGTTGAAGTGGATGAGCCCGACGACGATGATGTAATCGTACTTACGAATGAATCATCTGAAGAAGGGGAAACGGGCGATCAAATGGACCGCATGTCAGAAGARGACCTTCTCAAGGGTCTTGAAACCATGCTTGCGGCAGAAGGTGATTCAGACCGCCGTTAATCCAGTTCGGATTTTTACCGAAATTGGCGTTGGGCACGGGTATATGCTTATCCTTCGTAAAGCGGAGACGGTATGACCCGACAGATTGAACTTGTCGAAAAAGTAGGATCCTACAATCCGGGAACGGACGAGGCGCTGCTCAACCGCGCCTACGTTTACGCTATGAAAGCCCATGGCAATCAGAAGCGGGCATCGGGCGAAGCGTATATTACCCATCCACTCGAAGTCGCAAATATCCTGGCTGACCTTCATCTTGATGATGCGTCGATTGCGGCAGCTTTGTTGCACGACACGATCGAAGATACTGAGGCGACGCAATCTGAAATTGCCGAACAATTCGGTGCCGAGATCGCTGATATTGTTGAAGGCCTGACCAAGATCAACAAGCTTGATCTTGTGTCGCGGCGTGCCAAACAGGCTGAGAATTTTCGCAAACTCCTGCTCTCCGTATCCAATGATGTGCGCGTGCTGCTGATCAAACTTGCCGACCGCCTGCATAACATGCGCACGCTTGACCATATGGCGCCGGAAAAGCGCACCCGGATAGCCCAGGAAACCATGGATATCTATGCCCCTTTGGCCGGGCGTATGGGGATGCAGGAAATCCGTAGCGAGTTGGAAGACCACGCCTTCCGTTACCTGACACCTGAAGCATTCGAGATGGTGAATGAGCGGCTTGAGGCGCTGCGTAAAAAAAATACCGATCTGATCAAAGAAATTTCAGATGAACTTGGGCACCGCCTCAATGAGGCCGGGATTGCGGCAACCGTTACCGGGCGGGAAAAACGGGCATATTCGATCTGGCGCAAGATTGAGCGGAAATCCATTTCATTCGGGCAATTGTCAGATATTTACGGGTTCCGGATCACCGTTGAAGATGAAGCTGCGGCCTATCAGGCGCTCGGGATCGTGCATACCACATGGCCAATGGTTCCAACCCGGTTCAAGGATTATATCTCGACACCGAAGCAGAATGATTATCAGTCGATTCATACAACGGTTATTGGGCCGGGGCGTCAGCGGGTCGAGCTGCAAATACGTACTCATGCCATGGATGATGTGGCTGAATATGGCATCGCGGCGCACGCATTTTATACGGATTTGGGAGATGGAGCTGCGTCTCGCTCTAAATCCCACGTCAAAGACACCAAAGCCTATCGGTGGCTGCGCCAACTTGTCGACAGTCTGGAAGAGGGTGATCATCCGGAAGAATTTCTGGAACACACCAAGCTCGATCTATTTTACGATCAGGTTTTTTGTTTTTCACCAAAAGGCACCCTGATTGCGCTGCCTATGGGCGCCAAGCCGATTGATTTTGCCTATGCGGTGCACACAGATATTGGCAATACCTGCGTTGGCTGCAAAATCAACGGCAAAGTATCACCGTTATTTGACGAATTGCACAATGGCGACGAGGTTGAAATTATCTGCTCAAAGACCCAGACACCGCCACTCGTTTGGGCTGATCTGGCGGTAACCGGCAAAGCCAAAGCCGCGATCCGGCGGGTGACGCGCGAAGCGGCGCGGGGGCAATATACCAGCCTTGGCAAGAAGATATTGGAGCGTTCGTTTGAACGTGCCGGACGCGCCTATTCAGATGAACGTGTTGAAGGAGCCTTGGCCCGTCYTGCCTTTAGCCGGCTTGACGATGCCTTTGTCGCTGTTGGCCGCGGGGAAACCTCTTCAACTGATGTGTTGCAGGCGGTGTATCCCGATTATCAGGAATCTCGCCCGGTCCAAAAAGTGACCGGAAAGGTGGACGARGGTTGGTTCGGTATTCGCCGGGTAATGGGGCTGAAATTCCGCATACCTGGCCGGGCTCGGTCCAAATCTGCCAAAGCTGACAGCAAAAAGGTCAGGCAAAATATCCCTATCCACGGATTGCATGGCGACTTGCCGGTGGATTTTGCTAGTACCGGTGCTGTTCCGGGTGATCGGATCGTTGGCATTCAGGAACCGGGGAAGGGGATAWAAATTTACCCAATTGAGTCTCCAAGCCTTCGACAATTCGACAACCAGACCGACCAATGGCTGGACGTGATGTGGGATATTGATCCGGAAAATRCCGACCGGTTYCCRACSCGYATCCGGGTWATGGTKATGAACGARCCGGGKGCRCTTGGTGAAATCGCGACCCTGATCGGGGAGCAGGATGGCAATATCGACAGTCTGGATATTATCGGCCGGACTCGTGATTTCCGGGAAATGATTATCGATCTTGAAGTTTGGGATGCGAAACATCTGAACGGCATCATTTCACATTTACGCAAAATGCCAGGTGTGAACGAGGCTGAGCGCATCATCGGCTGACGAGAAATTTGCCGCACTTTACAAATCTGCTTGTTGCGAATTTACCTGATCATCACTATTTTAACTAAATAGTAGATATCAGATGTACCTCAACCAGTTGACTGCAATTAGTTATGCTTTTTGGACGACGTGATAAACCTGATCTTGCCGAGCGTGTGCGGGTGTTTTTTTGGCCGCGCCGGGGGTGGGTCAGATCCAGCCGCTATGTTCTGAAACGTGTGCTCCGTCTTTCCGGAAGTCCCCATGCTATTGCGCTCGGCGTAGGTGCCGGTGTGTTCGCCTCTTTTACACCCTTCATGGGGTTTCATTTTATTCTGGCTGGTCTGATCGCCTGGCTGATTGGTGGCAATCTTATTGCGGCGGCGCTTGGGACTTTTATTGGCAATCCGTTGACCTTCCCGTTTATCTGGGCGGCGACATATGGTCTTGGCAATTGGATACTTGGTGTAAATACCAATGCYGCGCTTGTGGTCGATCTTGGCCCTGGGTTTCTGGAAGGCTCCTTTGAAAGCCTGTTGCCGATCATGAAGCCGATGTTTGTCAGTGGAATTCCATTGGGCATACTCGTTGCTCTCATGGTTTATTTTCCGGTTCGCTCCGGCATCGATATGTATCAACAGCGGCGGCGGGACCAATTGCGTGCAAATGGTGATGGCAATGGCCAGGGAACGGAAATTTGAAACCGGTACAGAACAAGTTGCGGCTTGGTGTAAATATCGATCATGTGGCCACCATCAGGAACGCACGCGGGGGTATTCATCCAGACCCTGTGCGTGCGGCGTTGATGGCAGCAGACGCTGGTGCAGACGGCATTACCGCTCATTTGCGTGAAGACCGCCGCCATATTAGCGACGACGATATTGCGCGCCTTCGCAGCAATGTAGCGCTTCCTCTCAATCTGGAAATGGCAGCAACTGAAGAAATGCTGGCAATCGCGCTCCGGCATCTTCCCAATGCTGCCTGTCTGGTGCCGGAAAGACGTCAGGAATTGACGACTGAGGGTGGCCTCAACATTCACAAGAAGAAAAAATTCCTGCATGATTTTGTCCAGGCGCTGAAAGCTGCCGACATCCGCGTATCGCTGTTTATCGACCCGAGCAGCAAGCAAATCGAGGCAGCCGCAGAAATTGGCGCCGATATTGTGGAATTACATACCGGGCGCTATTGCGAAGCCGCATTGAATGGCGACAAAAAGGAAGAGGCCAAGGAATTGAAGCGCCTGGTTGAGGGTGCGGCCTTTGGGGCTGAACTGAACCTTGAAGTGCATGCAGGCCACGGACTTGATTTTGCAACCGTAAAACCGGTTGCGGCCATTCCAGAACTTGTCGAATTAAATATCGGCCATTTTCTAATCGGTGAGGCGATTTTCACTGGTATCGAAGCTGCTGTAACAGATATGCGAAAAATCATGAATGAAGTGCGTTTGGGTGCGCAAGCTGAGCAAACGTCATGATTATCGGCATCGGCAACGATATTATCGATATCAGGCGGATTGAAAAAACCCTCACGCGTTTCGGGCCACGCTTTACCGACCGGATATTTACAGAACTTGAGCGAAAAAAATCAGATGGCCGCAAACTGCGCGCGGCGTCTTACGCAAAACGTTTTGCCTCCAAAGAAGCTTGCTCAAAAGCCCTTGGTACCGGGTTTCGTCGTGGCGTTTTCTGGCGCGATATGGGGGTGGAAAATCTGCCTTCCGGCAAGCCTACTATGCTGTTGACCGGTGGTGCCAGGCTGCAGCTTGAACGCATCACGCCGGATGGTAGTGAAGCGGTTATTCACCTGACGATTACAGACGATTGGCCCATGGCTCAGGCGATTGTGATCATTGAGGCCCACAGACCCTATTAAGGGCTGTTTTCTTTCAAGCTGAAATAGGGCATAGGGTGCAGGAAACCGATCAGGACAATGGATCATGACAATTATGAATGACGAAATAGCGGAAAAAAAAGATGGCGGTATGCGCGAAACCATCAAGGTCGTAGTTCACGCCTTGTTGTTGGCATTGATCGTTCGTACTTTTTTGTTCCAACCGTTCAATATCCCGTCCGGGTCCATGAAATCGACCTTGTTGGTTGGTGACTATATTTTTGTCTCCAAATTCAGCTACGGCTACAGCAATTTCTCCCTGCCGTTCAGCCCCAACGTATTTTCCGGGCGGATTTGGAATGAAGAACCAGATCGCGGTGATGTGGCCGTATTCCGTCTGCCACGCGACACCAGTATTGATTACATCAAGCGTGTTGTCGGTTTGCCAGGCGATGAGATACAGATGATTGACGGTGTGCTGCATATCAACGGTACAGCGGTTCAGCGCGAGCGGGTTGAGGATTATGTGATGATTGATCGGCGCGGTCGCCAGATCAACGCGCCGCGGTATCTCGAAACCCTGCCAAACGGCGTATCGCATTATACACTCGATCTGGTCGAGAATGGATTTAGCGATAATACCGGTGTGTTCAAAGTGCCTGAAGGGCATTATTTCATGATGGGCGACAATCGGGATAATTCATCCGATAGCAGGGTCCAGTCGGGTGTTGGATTTGTGCCACTTGAAAACTTTGTCGGACGGGCAAATGTTGTTTTCTTCTCGCTGGAAGAAGATGCCAGCGCCTGGAAGATTTGGGAATGGCCAACTTCAGTGCGTTGGGGCCGCTTGTTCACTTCGGTGGATTGAGTGGGGGTGGATTGAGTGGCGGCACTTGAAAAATTTGACGCTGACGCCGTCTCGCGCCGGGTTGGGTATGTATTCAATGACCCGAGCGTCATTCGTCTTGCGTTGACGCATAAAAGCATTCTCAACGAYGATCTTGACGCCAAAACCAACGARCGGTTGGAATTTTTGGGTGACCGCGTGCTTGGACTGGTGACGGCAGCGATGATCCACAAAGCCTATCCAGACGCCGATGAAGGTGAATTGCATCGCCGCCAGCGTGCGTTGATCCGCAAAGGAACATGCGCCGATATTGCCAAAGAAATTGGCCTTGGGGCCCATCTGATTCTTGGAAAAAGCGAACAGCGCTCCGGCGGGCGCTCCAAGCAAACAATCCTTGGGGATGCCTGTGAAGCGGTCTTGGCGGCGATTTATCTTGATGGCGGGCTGGACGAAGCTACCAGGTTTATCGAGCGTCATTGGCGGCCCCGGATGGAAACTGCAGACAAGCCCCAGCGTGATGCCAAATCAGCGCTCCAAGAATGGGCGCAGGGACAAAGTATGCCACCTCCTGTATATGAAGTGGCTGACAGGACCGGGCCGGATCATGAGCCTGTATTCACCGTACGCGTTGTGATTTCCGGATTGGAACCCATGTCTGCAAAAGGGCGCTCAAAGCGCGATGCGGAACAAACCGTTGCGACCATGTTTCTCGTGAGAACCGGGTTGTGGCAGGAAGAAGCAAATAATGAGTGACGACCTCGAAACACCGCCAATCGCCGATATGCGTTGTGGCTTTGTTGCTGTCATCGGTGCGCCGAATGCCGGGAAATCCACCCTGATCAATTATATGGTTGGCAGCAAGGTGGCGATTGTCAGCCATAAAGTGCAGACCACGCGCTCGACCTTGCGGGGCATTGCTATTTTCGGCAATAGCCAGGTGATTTTCATTGATACGCCTGGGATTTTTGCCCCAAAACGCAGGCTCGATCGTGCCATGGTCAAACAAGCCTGGAGCGGGGCGGGGGACGCTGATTTTGTCATGCTTCTGGTTGATGCCAGAAAAGGTGTAGATGATGAGACCCGCGCCATTGTTGAAGGTTTGTCGGAGCTGAAACGGGATATCTTCCTTATCCTCAACAAGATCGATCTGGTGGAACGGGAATCGCTCCTGAAGCTGACCGAAGAACTTTCAGGCATGTACGAATTCAAGGATGTTTTTATGATCTCGGCGCTGAAAGGCGACGGGGTTGATGATTTGAAAAAGCATCTTGAGGAAAACAGCCAGCCCGGTCCGTGGCATTATCCGCCTGATCAAATTTCTGACGCACCAAAATATTTTATTGCAGCAGAAATTACACGGGAAAAGCTGTTCCTCAGATTACATGATGAATTGCCATACGCCTCGACGGTTGAAACAGAGACTTGGGAAGACAAGGCCGATGGCTCTATCCGGATTGAACAGGTCATTTTTGTGATCCGCGATAGCCAGAAGCCTATCGTTATTGGCAAAAACGGACAGACAATCCGGGCGATCGGTTCGGATGCGCGGGCGGAATTATCTGAAATTTTTGGATGCAAGGTTCATCTCTTTCTGTTTGTGAAAGTGCGCAGCAAATGGGGTGATGATCCGGCGCGGTATCGGGCCATGGGGCTTGATTTTCCGCGCGAATGATTTGAACCCTGTTCTTGGTCCARYGGCCTGAAGGAACATTCCCYCMATGGAATGGCAAGAACCYGGCATAATTCTCGGCACCCGCAAGCTCGGGGAAGGCAGTGTCATTGTCGAGATATTCACCCTCGAGCATGGCCGCCATATGGGCGTTGTAAGAGGTGGGCGCGGTAGCCGGATGCGCAGTATTCTGCAACCGGGAAACCGGGTTTTTGCAACATGGCGGGCGCGCCTGTCTGACCATCTAGGGCAATTCAAACTGGAACCTGACCAACTTGATGCGGCCCTGTTCATGGATGATCGCCTGCGCCTGCTCGGCCTGAACCAGCTCAATGAACAAGTCAGGTTGCTGGCTGAGCGTGAACCGCATCCAGACCTTTTCGTGCGTTACAAATTTATGCTTGATACTGTGCTTGAAGGCGAGAATTGGGCGAAATATCTGGTCGCATGGGAAGTGAACATGTTGCAGGAATTGGGGTTTGGGCTCGATCTTTCAGCTTGTGCCGCGACCGGCGATACCAAAGACCTTGTTTATGTCTCTCCCAAAACCGGACGGGCCGTGAGCCGGGAGGCCGGATTGCCGTACCATGACCGGATGCTGATTTTGCCGAAATTTTTGCGTGAAGACACAGAACCAGACGCTGCTGAATTGCGTGCGGGTTTTGCCCTGACTGATTTCTTTCTTTTGCGGGAAATATACAATCCGCGACAAATCGATCCTTCGATCGTACGCGAGCAATTGGTGGACAAGTTGTGTGCGCTGGCGAAAAATGCAGCCTAGCGCTCTTGACGCCTTGAGATTGGCGCTTTGTTGGAGTAATCCGACACATTATGAGCAAAGCGGCGCAACCACCTGATTCGGGCGATATCGAGCCAATTGGCCTGCGCGAGGCGTTGGAAGAACGCTATCTGGCTTATGCGCTAACAACAATCATGCATCGGGCCTTGCCAGATGTCAGGGACGGCCTGAAGCCGGTTCATCGGCGCGTCATGCATGCGATGAGGCTGTTAAAGCTGGATCCTGACGCAGGCTTCAAGAAATGCGCCCGTGTTGTTGGTGACGTGATCGGTAAATATCACCCCCACGGTGACCAATCGATTTATGACGCGTTGGTGCGGCTGGCTCAGGAATTTGCGGTGCGCTATCCGCTTGTCGATGGYCAGGGGAATTTCGGCAATATCGATGGCGATAACGCGGCCGCCATGCGGTATACCGAAGCGCGTTTGACCGCCGTTGCCACCGCCCTTCTGGAAGACATTGATCAGGACACTGTTGATTTTCGCGAAACCTATGATGGCGAAGATGAAGAGCCGATTGTTTTGCCTGGCAATTTTCCAAATTTGCTGGCGAATGGTTCCACTGGCATCGCGGTGGGCATGGCAACCAGTATCCCGCCGCACAATGCTGGTGAATTGTGCGACGCTGCCCTGCATCTGATCAAGTTTCCCAACGCAACAATTTCAAAACTTGTTGATTTTGTTCCMGGCCCGGATTTCCCAACCGGYGGCCTCATTGTTGAAGGTCGCGATTCRATTGTTGAATCGTAYAGGACCGGGAAGGGCGGCTTTACSCTGCGYGCCAAATGGGAAAAGGAAGATACYGGACGYGGGGGCTATATTGTTGTTCTCACTGAAATTCCATATCAGGTGCAAAAATCCCGACTGATCGCAAAAATTGCGGAATTGCTGTTTGCCAAGAGACTACCTCTGCTTGGCGATGTTCGCGACGAATCTGCTGACGATGTGCGCATCGTGCTGGAACCGCGCAGCCGGACCGTTGATCCCGTCGTAATGATGGAAAGCCTGTTCAAGCTGACTGATCTTGAGGTGCGTATTTCCCTCAACATGAATGTTCTCAGCCAGGGTAAGATCCCCAAGGTGATGAACCTTTCGCAAGTGTTRAGCGAATGGTTGGCGCATCGARAAGAGGTGTTGGTYCGCGCCACCAATTTCCGGCTTGGAAAAATCAACCACCGGCTGGAAATTCTGGCGGGCTATTTGAAAGCCTATCTCAATCTGGATGAAGTGATCCGGATCATCCGGTTTGAGGATGAAGTCAAAAAAACGCTGATCGCGACATTCACTTTKASSGATGTKCARGCCGAAGCCATCCTGAATATGCGCCTGCGGTCTTTGCGCAARCTKGAAGAGATGGAAATYCGCAAGGAAAAYGACAGYCTTCTGGTAGAGAAAGTGGCGCTTGAAAAYCTCCTTGCATCAGAAGATATGCAATGGGCGCGAATTTCTGAGCARATCAGGGGTATTCGCGAGAAATTCGGTATYAAAACMGARYTKGGMAAACGCCGTTCCGGSTTTGCCGTCAAACCAGAAACYGACGATAGCGATATAGCCGAAGCGATGATCGAGCGGGAACCGGTGACRATTGTCTTTTCRGAAAAAGGCTGGATCCGGGCGATGCGCGGGCATYTGGATGATTATTCWAAAATCCAGTTCAAATCCGGTGACAAGTYGCGGTTCGCTTTTCATGGCGRGACCACCGACAAGATCATTTTGTTTGCGACCAATGGYCGGTTTTTCACCCTTGCCGCCGACAAATTGCCCGGTGGGCGTGGGCATGGTGAGCCGATCCGTTTGATGATTGATCTTGAAGAAAACAATGAAATTGTCGTTCTGGCGCGTCATGTGCCGGGCCGCAAACTCCTTGTTGCAGCAACCGATGGCCGGGGCTTCATCGTCACCGAGGACGATGTGGTAGCGATGACCCGCAAAGGCCGCCAGGTATTGAATGTACCAGATGGCGAAGAAGCCTGCGTTTGCGTACCTGCGGCTGGAGATCACATTGCTTGCATTGGGTTGAATCGCAAAATGCTTGTTTTCAAATCATCCGAATTACCGGAAATGGGCCGGGGTCGCGGCATTGTATTGCAGCGCTATAAAGNATKGCRGSMTRTYWGATGCGCGTATTTTTGCTCTTGAAGAAGGTTTGACCTGGCTCGATAGCGCCGGGCGTACCTGGACCGTAAAAGACGCTGATCTCACCGAATGGCAGGGGAGCCGCGCCCAGGCTGGCCGCATGCCGCCAAAGGGNTTTCCAAAAAACAACAAATTTGGACCTGTTGGATTTTAGCGCAGGGACGACCGCTATTATCYTTGCAATTGCCACCCGGCAGGGCTCAAATGTTCTTGCGGTTTGAACCGGGATTTATAATCCATTTTGCTGGATCCCTTGACCCAAAATCCCARATACAGATAGGGCAGGCCCAGTTTTCTGGTGCGCTCGATGTGATCCAAAATCATGTAGGTGCCAAGRCTGCGCTCAAGGGCTTCAGGTTCGTAAAACGAATAAACCATCGACAATCCGTCTTCGAGCTGGTCGGTCAATGAAACACCCAGCAATTCGCCAGATTTGGTGACTTCGCTATCCAGCATCAATGGTTGGCGAAGGCGGTATTCGATCAAATGCGTRTCGATCGAAGTATCYTCCACCATCAGGGCATAATCAAAAATGGTCATATCCACCATGCCGCCGTCGCGGTGGCGGGCATCGAGATAGGCGCGAAAAATWGAATATTGWTCGCTGGTRGGAACCGGATCRATGAGGTTTGCCAAAAGATCGATGTTGGCTTTGGTGACCCGTTTCATGTTCCGGGTCGGTTTGAAATCATCGACCAGTACGCGTACCGAGATACAGGCATCGCAGGTTTCGCATGACGGGCGATAGGCAATGCTCTGGCTCCGCCTGAAGCCGGATTGGGTCAATAAATTATTGAGCGCAACCGCCTCGTCGCCGCCCAGATGGGTAAAAATTTTGCGTTCTTTTTGCCCCTTTATGTAGGGACAAGCCGTTGGGCGCGTCATGAAAAATTGCGGCAGATCTCTGCTATGCTTTGTCAAAATATTGTTCCGCGGAAAAAACCGGCAAATCTCTATATTGCGAGATTGTAGTACCAGGGGGCGATTATGGAAAAAGTCAACCACACGATAAAGGCAAGAGGAAGCCCGGTGCGGATAAAATCTGAAAATTTATAATGTCCCGGCGCCATGACCAGCAGATTKGTTTGATAGCCAAATGGTGTCGCGAACGAGCAGTTTGACGCAAAAATGACAGCAACCACAAAGGGCATGGGYTCAACACCCATGCGGGCAGCAAGGCCAATSGCGATTGGTGTGAACAAAACGGCGGTTGCGTTATTGCTGAGGAAATTTGTGAGGATYGCGACCAGTCCAAACATTGCGGACAGCATAATTGCAGGAGACGCGCCGGCCAATGCATCGAACAGGCTGTTGGCGATAAAACTGGCACCGCCGGTCGCTTGCAAGGGGACCGCCATGGCGAGCGAAGCGCCAACAAGCAAATAGATGCGTTGATCGAAAGCGCGCGCGGCCTGGCGCACGTTCAGGCAGCCCATGGGGATCATCAAAAGTGCACCGGCAAGCGACGCGACAACGATTGGCACTATGCTGGTGGCGGCTGCTGCGATGACGCCYGCAAAAATCAGCAAGGCACGGAAGGCGAGTGCTGTCCGCGGCAATTCGGTGGCGGACCATTCGAGCAGCAAAATGTCTCTATTGAAGCGCAATTTGAAAACGCTTTGGGGTGAGCCCATGACCAACAATACGTCACCGGATTCCAGACGGATTTCGTTGAGGCCAAGCCGGATCATCCTGCTGCGGCGCTGGACCCCAAGGACGATGCAGCCGGTATCGGAATGAAGCCCGGTTGTCTCAACCGTGCGCCCGATCATCCGCGATCCGGGGGCGACAATAGCTTCCGCCAACATCAATTGGATCTGGCCGGATTGGGTCGTGCTATCTGCCTGCGCCGCTTCACTCGGGCTCGCGCGCAATATTGCCTGGCGGGCTTTCAATGCTTCGGTGAGGACGTTGCGGGTGGCTGCGACCACGACTTCATCACCGGGCCGCAGGGTAATATCTTCGAACGGCGGCAAATACGGATGCTCGCCCCGTTGTACCAGCCGGACAGTCATTTCTTTCAGTTCCGGGAACATGCCGGCAATCGATTTGGCGCCGACCAGCGGGTGATCATGGGTGATGTCGATCTGCGCGATAAATTGCTTGCCGCCATGCCCGGTCACTTCTTCGGTCAGTGTCGTTCGTTTTTTCAATAGATGCGGCATGATAAACAAGACATAGAGCGCCCCGACACCGGCCAGGATCAATCCGGGAATTGTGAAATCAAAAAAACCAATCGGCGGCAGGCCGTTGCGGGCAGCTTGACCAGCCACCAACAGGTTAGTTGACGACCCGATCAGGGTTGTCATGCCCCCCAAAATACAAATGAAGCTAAGCGGCATCAGCACATTGGTTGCGGTTCTACCAAGCTTGGAGGCCATGGCGCTGATAATCGGGATAAACATCACCACAACAGGGGTATTGTTCATGAAGGCGCTCATGAGCCCGGCAAAGATCAACACCAACATGATCATTATGCCGCCATGCTTTGCCGAATGATTGGCAAGATAGCGGGCAGGGCCTTCAAGGGCGCCAGTATGAAACAACCCCTGGCCGATAACCAGAAGTGCGATGATCGCGATCAGGGACGGGTCTGCCAAACCTGCGAGCAATTGATTGAATTAGCGTTAACCAATGGCAGTGGCGATAACTTAAGTTGCCAAATTCTACGACTTGATAGCTTGCCGGCACAAACTATTAATGAAGTTGGTCGAAAATTGTCGGAATTACCTTTTCCTCCTTACCTAGAGCCAGATATGATTTTGGATGGCTACAAGGTTGAAAAAATCCTACATGTTAATACTCGCAGCCAAGTGTATGTGGTAAGAGATATTGATAGCGGCGCAG
>JAESRU010000175.1 GCA_016764455.1 Hyphomicrobiales bacterium
TTTCCGACTATGGCTTGTCGCCCTATGATTCAGGGGTTTTGGTCGCTGATCGGAAATCTGCCACTTATTTTGAGCAGGTTGCCGCGGGGCGCAGCGCCAAGTTGGCGGTCAATTGGGTGATGGGTGAYTTATCAGCGGCTGCAAACGAGAAAAATGTCTCACTTGATCAGGTGGGTGTTTCGCCAGATCAACTTGGCGGCATGATCGATCTGATCGACGACGATACGATTTCAGGCAAAATCGCCAAGGAAGTTTTCGAAATTCTTCTCGCAGAAGGTGGCGACGCAAAAGAAATTGTTGAGAGCCGTGGCCTTAAGCAGGTAACCGATACGGGCGCCATCGAAGCGGCGATTGATGAGGTGATTGCAGCCAACCCGGACAAGGTTGCTGRAGTGGTCGAGAAGCCGAAAATGGCCGGGTGGTTTGTTGGTCAAGTCATGAAGGCGACCGGCGGCAAGGCGAACCCGCAGGCGGTCAATGATATCCTGAAAGCCAAACTGGGCCTGGAATAGGTTTATTCTGGAGCGGGGAATTTTTCGATTCCGGTCTCCACCCACCAATTTGCCCAGGCTTCGAAATCGTACCCAAAACGCTCACCGGTAAGCGCCGAAAGGCTTGCGATAATATCTGCCTTGAGCCAAAGCGGTTCGCCATCGCGGACAAGGCGATAGAGCAGCGCTGATATTGTATCCCCATCATTCTGGTTGACCCAGCGGACTGCGCGAATGGCGGCAAGTTGGGGGTAGAAATATTTCTGTTTTTGCTCTACTTGACCAGGCCATTCACGAGATATCCATTCAAGAGGAATATGCCCGTTACCATTCAGGGCGATCATGCTCAGGGACAACCATTGAGCGATCTGGCTGTGGCTGTAATCCTGCTCGGTGAACATTGGGAGAATATCTTTTGAAAAATTCTCGTGCATGAAATCCGACAGATGGTGGCCATAGAGTGGATTGCGGCCGAGCGCCAATGGCAACATCACACTGAGCATTTCGTGACGATATGCCATGTAATTTTCAGTGGGTCTGGTCGCTGAAAACAAGGCTCCCTGGCTGGCCATCATTGTATCTTGCGTCAAATCAGCGATGGCTGCATTTTCAAGAGGTTTTGCTTCTGGGCCCGGTGACCCATTCTCTGGAATTTCAGGGCCCCACAGACTGCCTTGTCCGTTGCTGGAATATGTCCCGACATAGATATCGTTACCGGTGACGTAGACGGCGATTGGGCGCTCATTTTCGAACGAATGCCGTTTTTGCCAGGTTTCACCATCGGTAGATTGCCAAAGGGTGCCACTGACAAGAGACCCGGTCAGCAGGAACAGGCTGGTGCCGTTTGAGGCCAATGCTCTCAAAGATTCTCCTTCTGGAGCGGCCATGCGCGTGCTTGTTTCGCCATCGTAGCGCCAGATTTCAGTGACGCCGCCATTTTGGTTGATCGCGTATAATTCAGTGTCGAGTGCAACCGGTGTGACAATCCTGTCGCCGTTTGGCCAATCAGCGATTGCCACGGCTTCATTGTAGCGCCATTCAACGAGTTTCGGGCCCGGCTCGTTCCAAGATGTTACGGCCATGAAACAACGCTCGCCAACGGCGCGAATATCGGTGATGCGGCCTAAATTTTCTTCATTCGACTGGAATTGATAAACTTCGCGCCAATCGTCGCGCCCCGTCGGTGACATTTGTAGAGCGCCGACCCATCCGCCGGTGCCTGCCACGAGCAAAGCTTTGCAATTTTCCATGGCATGGACATGCAACGATATCCCAGTGGTGAAAGCATTCAATTGCCAGTTTTTGCCATCTGTCACGGCGTATTCGCCGAGCGCTATGCTGGAACGGGGGTCTTCAAAAGGCCAATATAACGCACCACGATAGACAATTGGCCGTCCGGCATCTTGTGAAAACAGGCCACGTTCATAGCGTGTATGCCCGGTATCAGGGTTGAATGAATATATGTCAGCGGCGTTAAAGTCCTGGAACGGGTTTGAATTCACAAACCAGATTTTGCCGTCATAGGCGACCATCCGGGATATGCCGGACCAGGGCCCAGGTGTCGCCAGACGGACAAGCGGAGGCAGGACAGATTGCGCAAAAGACAGCGATCCTGACAGGAAAACGATCGYAAACCAGATCGTGAAAATTGTAATTTTTCCAAGTGTTGTTTTTAGCCAAATGCTTGGTTTACTTTTATAATTTCGCCGCTGGACATTCCTCTTCCCGTCATCAAGAATGCGCGCGTGTTTGCTTTCAATGCGTGAGGAAGGGGCTGTTATGGCCGGGGTAAAATCCAATAATGCCGGTGGGGGAAGAGGGCGCGTTAAAGACAAGCCGATTGACCTTTATTATTGGCCGACACCAAACGGATGGAAAATTTCCATCATGCTGGAAGAATGTAAACTACCATATCATGTTGTTTATGTGGATATAACCAAGGGCGATCAGTTTGCACMAGAYTTYCTGRAAATCGCCCCMAAYAAYCGMATGCCSGCMATTGTWGATCATGATGGYCCSGGCGGGCGGCCTATTTCAATTTTYGAATCTGGTGTCATTCTTCAATATCTTGGCAACAARACCGGAAAATTTTAYCCCAAACGGATGCGTGAGCGGGTCGAAGTTGACCAATGGCTGTTTTGGCAAATGTGTGGCCTTGGGCCGATGGCCGGACAAGCCCATCATTTTCGCCATTATGCCCCGGAAAAAATCGAATACGCGGTTGATCGCTACACCAACGAAATGAACCGGCTTTACGGGGTCATGAACAAGCGATTGGAAAATCGCGAATTTTTGGCGGGGCGGTATTCAATCGCTGATATGGCCTGCATTGGCTGGATAAAACCATTCAAGCGGCAGGGGCAAAACCTGGATGATTTTCCGCATTTGAAACGCTGGTTCGAGACAATGATGGCGCGTCCTGCAGTTGTGAAAGGCATGGCGGTTGGTGCAGAACATCGCCGTTCCATCGAAGATGTCCAAGGTGACAAGGCATTGCACAAGCTTCTCTTCAAGCAAACCGCGCGCGCGTAATTCTGCGAAGCCGTCAGTTCCTGATTTTTCAAGGCGAGACCCCATGACCTATGAAGCTCTGAAATTTGAGATTGAAAACGGAATAGCGACAATCACCCTGAACCGCCCTGATGCGGCGAACGGTTTGAACGCAACGATGGCCAGGGAACTTGGTGAAGTAGCCTTGCGTTGCGACAATGATGACGCAATCCGGGTTGTTGTTCTAACAGGCAGCGGCCGGTTTTTCTGCGCCGGCGGAGATTTGAAGGATTTCGGCACCTATGGCGATGCCGCACCGACGATGATCAAGCGTCTTGCGGATGAATTGCATAAAGCAATCTCCGTATTYGCGCGGATGGATGCGCCGCTCATTATTGCGGTCAATGGTGTCGCTGCCGGGGCCGGGCTCAGCATCGCCGCCATCGGTGACCTGGTGGTAGCTTCAGAGAATGCCAGTTTCACGATGGCCTATAKCCGTGCCGGACTTAGCCCGGATGGCAGCTCGTCTTACTATCTACCGCGTGTTATCGGCTTGCGCCGAACCCAGGACTTGATGCTCACCAACAGGACCATTGACGCAAAAGAAGCGCTTGATTGGGGTTTGGTGACTAAAGTTGTGCCCGCAAACGATTTGCTCGACACGGCCCAGCAGATCGCCGGTAAACTTGCAGCAGGGTCTGCAGGGGCGCATGCGGCGATCAAAAAATTGCTGYTGATGACAWTCNRYAAYKKCSWGSWMAMCCAGATGGAAATCGAAGGCAGGCTGATTGCTGAATGCGCGGGTTCGGAAAACGGACAAGAAGGAATWCGCGCATTTCTAGAAAAACGTGCTCCCAAATTCAGCTAATTCAACCGTTTTTCCAGTCATTTCCCATCTAATTCATGGCTTTATCTCAATTCCGGTATTCCATATTCGTATAGTCAGGTACGGAAATGTGGATTTTCACCAATGGATATTTCGACCGCGATTTTGCTGAATTGCTGAAAATTTGAACTAAATTCTCCGTTTATTTATTGCTGCAATTTACGCCATGATTATCAAAGAGATAAATTTGGCAGCAGTGGATTTGATTGAAATCATGGAAATCGCGGGTAACTTGGCGATTCCCAAAGCTAACGCATTGTAAAATTTACACTAAGTTATAATTCTGTTGATGAAAATTTAGCCTAATTGTTTAACGCGTGATTCAGGTGATGCGCTGCAAACTCTCTTCAAGGCCGGAGTAACCGGTCGAGCAACGAACCGACAAACATGTCGGACATCAGGAGAGAGACGATGGCACGAATTGACTTTGAGAATTATGTTCCGGTACCGTTTGTAATCCCGGCTGTAAATATTGCTGATGAATTGTTTTCGAAAGGGCTTGAATGCTCAATCGGTGGCAGCAATGACGTTGAACTTGTGGAAGCCCACAAATGGTTCAACCTGTCTGCTCTGAAAGGCAACAAGGAAGCCCTGCAATATCGTCAGGATATCGCCGAGGAGTTGGACCAGATGCAGATTGCYAAAGCCCAGCGCGCAGCGCGGGAATGGACACGGCTTCACTAGGTCTGTTTTCTCGCAACGAGATGATTGTCGAAGGCGATGTCCAGAAATTGATGGTCGCCAAGGGTGCCAATGGCACCTTCACCTGAAGTGACGACAATCTTATTGTCCATGCTTGCGAGGCCGCAGCCGTCGGAAAGTTGATGGCGCGCCACCAAAGCATCTGAACTGGTCGAAATTGTAGCGATCAGTTTGCCTCTGGGAGACGACACGGCGATAAAATCGCCGTCTGAAGTCGCTGTTACCGAGCCGGTATATTGCTTGAATTCAGCAAAAATTTCGCGTCCGAGATCGAGAAACTCGATTTGCTCTCCCCGAACGCATTTGCCGATCAGAGGAACAATGCGGGTTTCATTGCCTTCAAATTGTCCTCCGAAATAAATCGTGTCGCGACCGGTGATCGCCATATGGCGGATTGATAATTGCGATAGTGATGGCGGCGCTTCATGGCGCTCCAGCAAATCCCCCGAGCGGCTATCCATAAAAACCAGCGATGGTTTCATGCTTTCAATATTCATCTTCGTACGGCCAAAATCGGGATGGGTTTCGATCCCGCCGTTGCAGATGGCCAGCGTATGGCCGTCGGGCATCATCAGCACTTCGTGAGGGCCGGTGCCGTAGCTATCGAATTCCCCAATTTTTTCGTAATCTGCAGTGGCGTCATAAATGCCGATTTTTCCAAGAGCATTGTCAAAATCGTTTTCGCTGACATAGAGCAATCGACCATCGGAAGAGAATTCGCCATGGCCGTAAAAATGCCGGTCCGGACTAGCTGTGAAAATACGGGGAGCAGTGCGCGCGTGCGTATCCGCCACGAATGCCAGATTTCCGGGGCGCCGGGCGAATATAACAATTTCATCAGTGCCGGGCCGAAAAGCGAGGTCGTGCCCGCGAATGGATGTCGGGACTGAATGTACAATTTCGTATTGTTCATTCAGCAATACCGCACCAAATGTGCCGTCGCTGAATTTGCAGCCTGATGCGAAAATAATGTCTGTATCTGTAGTTGCTGATTGGGCAATACCGGGGAGGGCAGCGACAAGCGAAGCGGCCCCCGCCAGAAATTTACGCCGGTCTATGAGGATTGGGGTTTCCATTAGTCTCCATCGAGTTCAGAAAACCCGGCCGACAGGCCGTAACCGCCCATGATAGTCGTTAACGAGAATTCGCGCAAATTATCAAATAAAACAAGTATATAGAATAMTTCATCATAGCCTTCATCGGTTTCGACCAGGACCGGGATCGGGGCGTCCAGTGCGCTAAGCGCTATTGTGATGTTGTTGTTTTCGAACGCGAATTGATTTTGCGCGGCAGTGGCAATNTTCTYMGGGNAGGTTTTCCAGGGTGCCGCTCGCATYCGCAAACATTTGTAACCCTTCGATGTTGGCCAGGAATGAAYCYCGCGTTTGGCCGGAGCGTCGCCAAATCGAGCGCCGGGGTTTTGCARCRCCGCTATCGCCACCAAGGATCGAATATATACGAGCGTCTGCGACTATCTCATATCCGATGCGSAGGGTTTTCARTACCACGGTCAATGCTTCCAGATTGTTCCGGAATAATGGATTGTCATCTCCAGGATTSARSAGGCTTTGTGAAATTCCTTCAGGGKCCTGCCAATCTTGCTCAATATCTGCGGCTATTTCAGAGACGTTTCGGGAAATGGCAATTGCTAAATCGCATCGATATTGATGCGGAGAGCCGGTCGCAATGTCATCAGACCCGGTGCCAAACAGCACGAATTCCAATGAAACGAGACCTTGAACTCCGACGCTTTTTTGTTCCATSGCACCCGGCACCAAAGCCGCTGCGTCTTCGCTGGCGATCAGGGCTTGAATTTGGCGTAAGGCGATGCCGCGCCGGTCTGGAAAAAAGAGAATTTTTTCAAGCCGGTTTCCATCACGAACAGGGCCAAAACGTACAAATTCAATTTTACTCCAGGAGAGGACGGTTTGCCTGAAGGCGGTCCTTGCAAGGTCAAGTGAAGCGGCCGATGGGTTGGCGCATAAATTTTCGTTTATCGCGACCATAAATTTGCTGGTCTCGGCGAAATTTRCGTATCCCGGACGGATATATTGCTCAATTGTGCGCGAGACAATTTCAATGGCAACATGCTCTGATACCGGGGCATCAGAAATAGCCTGTTCATTTTGTGCAGTTGCGGCACCTGGCAAAACCAGACCGGCAATGGCTGCGATGATTGGTAAAATKGATTTCACTATAGCGATTCCAAAAAGGTTATYAGGTTCCCGCGATCATCAGCGCCCAGACCAGCAAAGCCGTCCCTTGCAGGTTGCGCTTCGCCACCATGCCAAAGGATCGCTTCTATCAGGTTGCGGGCGCGTCCGTCATGGAGAAAGAATGTGTGGCCATTTACGGTCTCGGTAAGGCCGATGCCCCAGAGCGGTGCGGTGCGCCATTCGTTGCCATTGGCGTCACCTGCAATCATTCCATCGGCGAGGCCGGGGCCCATGTCGTGGAGCAGGATATCTGAATAAGGCCAAATCAACTGGAATGCCTGAGCATCATTTTCAGCGTCCCGCCGGGTAACGAATTTTGGTTGGTGGCAGGATACGCAACCGAGCCCGTAAAATAATTCTTTTCCGGCCAGAACATTCGGGTTTTCCACATCGCGGCGGGCAGGCACGGMGAGGTGTTGGGAATAGAATGTCACCAGACCAAGAATTGGGTCCGGYGCTTCGGTATCTCCCAACCGYTCTTGAACCCCTGTCGGGGCGGCGCGGCATTCCGTTTGCGCATCTGTGCAATCGCCCCAATGATAGGGTGCGTCGGGGCTGGAAATGCCAATATCGCCGGCAAAGGCACCGGCAGATTGCGCTCTGATTGTCGGGTTGGAGCCTTTCCAGCCAAACTTGCCTAAAACAATGTTGCCGGATGCATCACGCAGCATGGAGGGGCGTCCGGAAATGCCGTCACCGTCAGCATCATCAATATCGGCRTTGGCYAAAATATCTTCCGGGTGGATTTGTTCGATCAACCCAAGGCCGATCATTGGCGGYGCGATGCGGGGCGATAAAACCGTATTTGGGTCGAGCGGGCCATGGGCCAGATCGGATACGAAATATTCGGGCATTCGGAGGCTAACGATTGTTCCGTCGCCCAGTTCAATTTCTTGTTCCGTATAAGATATGACCATCCGCCCTTCGGCCTGAATGCCGGGGATGGCGAGGTCTTGCAATTGGCCACCATAAACCGGATCGGGGATCAACAGCATTTCATGATTGGCGATCATCTGCCGCTCTTCATCATTTGCTGGTTGGCGCGCCAGCCGCAGAAACATCGAAGTGGCGTCTGTATCTTGTTCCGGTGGATGGCCGCGACCGTCTTTAAGGTGGCAACTCTGGCAGGAGCGTGCGTTATAAAATGGCCCCAATCCGTCACTGGCCTGTGTAGAAGCCGGGGATGATACCCAGATTTTTCGAAACAGGGCGTTGCCTAGTTTGAATTGCTCTTCTTCAGCGAATGTGATGTTTGGGGAGAAATGCGAAAATGCATCCTGGTTGACAATTTTACGCGACGTGGCCGCGCCTCCGGACATGGCTTCAAATGGTTCAGCGGATGAGAAATCATCTGTCGGAGCCGTAACCGCCGCGATCCGGATGCGGTCGCTATCCGATATGTCTGTGCGGGTGCTGTTGGGGGGTGGTATATCGCCTGCGGTTGCCAAAACGATGGCGCCGGATACCAGGGCCGTYGATGTTATCAAYGAYAAAAATAACGTGCGGGAAATGATCACTGTCTTGCCTTTCAAATATACGCCAGAGATTGTTGCCAACTCTCTGATTTGGATCACCAAATTGCCCGCTCGTTATTTGGTTTTACCTTACGGTTGGGTACTGGTTTTTGCCAGAGTTAAAATGCCCGGGATTGGTATTGCAAATCCCGGGCAAGGTATTGATTAATTGCAGTTGGGACAGATCCGGGCAGGAAGAGATAAGCCCGGTTTCTAGCCTAACTTCCAAATTTAAATTCAATCGCTTTTGACACTACAAACCCGATTATATGTGCATCGACGTTGGCATCGCGCGTGATGGCGTATCCAAGGCTCAAATCAACGCCATTTTCCCAGGTATGGCCGGCAGAGGCGTGGTACAGGAAGTCATGTTGTTGGCCGCCAGCAGCAAAAGCTGTGCGGCGCATGGTGCCAGCAATTTCACCGTGCCACGGGCCGTGAGCAATTTCTGCGCCAAGCGTGCCGTAGCGTACGGTATCTGGGCCCGCAAAGGCATTTTTGAGAATTACAACTTCGCCAATCAATGCGATGGCTTTGTTGTCCGCCAGTTCCCATTCCTTTCTTGCTCCCAAGGCAACGCCGAATTCCCTGTCAAAGTCACCAACGCCAGCGCCCAGGCTTCTGACAGCAACATGAACCATCAAGCCAGGAACCAGATCGCCACCTTTGCCGTCAACGGTCACGGAGAAATTGTCCAGCTTGCCGGTATTGCCAGCGCCGCCGTCGGCACGCCTCGTTTGGCCGCGTTCGGTGATGAGCGAGTTTGAAAGGAATGTTGTGTCGGCGGTGAAGGCATTGAAACCAAAGGTCACAGACCCGCCGGTAGGCAATCCAACCATATGGGCAATGCCAAAACCGAGGAATTCTGCAAGCTCATAGTCTTCCGCCAGATCGACACCATAAACACCTGGTGTGTAATCCCACGCAAGGCCAAAGCCCGGGCCAAACTTGCCGATCACGATTGATGTATCGTTATGATCGATTTGTAAGTTCAGCACTTCAGCATAAAGCCCGTGATCTTCCAGGAATCGGTCGGTCATGGGAAGCGGATCAAGAACCGGTTCGAGCACGAGGCCGACATTTACTGAAAAAATCTCGTTGAGATGGGCAGTGAATCCCAACTCAAATGTTACATAAGAATCGACCAGTTCGAGGGTTGGGTCATCGCTGCTGGAAACACTGTCGGTTTCAAATTCCAGCGACAATTCGCCTTCGATATATGGCCATTCCAAGTGCTCTTCTGCGAGCGCAGGGCATACGGCTAGCGTTGAGGCGATCGCAATCGCCCCGAATAGTGTGTTTTTCATTCTTAAAATTCCCCCAATAGGGTGGGCAGGAAATCAATTGATGTGAGGCGCTAAAACGGGCCTATTTGAAAACTGCGTTCGGGCTATCCAGGCTGTCAGAACCTTCAAACTCAATTCTGTCGAGAGACAAGGTTGCAACGACCCGCTCAATGGAACGCGTTTGATCCACAAGGGCGTCGATGGCCGCTTGCACGGCAGCGTTGCCATCTGTGTTGCCTTCGCTGATCATCTGGTCATAAGCTTCGCCACCAGCGGCGCGGGTTACCAATGTGCCCATTTGTTCGACGGTGAAGGTGAGCTTGCCGGACAATTCGGCATCCAGGCTGGCGTCTGCTTCTTTCACCAGATCGGAAACGGACGGGCCTTCAATCACGGTTCCGTCGATGCGGACATAACGACCCTGATAAACTGTGCGGATACCCATGGCGTCGTTGAGGTGTGACGCCTGGGTATTGTCTGAGAAACAATCATGCTCTTCTTCCGGATCGTGGAGCAACAGGCCGAGCTTCATGCGTTCGCCTGCCATTTCGCCGTAAGACAGGGACCCCATGCCGGTCAGGATTGCAGAAAGGCCGGTGCGGCCATCATTTTCAAACAATATAGCGCGGGCTTCGCCTTCAGCTTCCCAATTACCGATCATTTCCTTGATATCGGTGATTAGCAGGCTGGTGGCTGCTGACAAATAATCAGCCCGCCGGTCGCAATTGCCGTTGGTGCAATCATCTTTGCTGAAATCGGTCCAGGAACGGTTGCCGGCACCAGCATTGGTTCCGTTCAAATCCTGGCCCCACAACAAAAATTCAATGGCGTGATAACCGGTCGCAACATTGGATTCGACTTCGCCGGATTCATGAAGCGTGTCAGCCAGAAATTCAGGTGAAATTATGGTCGCGTTGATTTCCTTGCCGCCAATCATGAGACTGGAATTGGCAATGACGTTGGCCCTGTAGAGATTGTTTTCATCGGATTCTGTTCCGTAGGAATTGTCCACATAATCAATCAAACCTTCGTCAAGCGGCCATGCGTTTACGCGGCCTTCCCAGGCGTCGACAATCGGGTTGCCAAAGCGGAACGCTTCTGTTTGCTGATACGGGATCCGGGCAGCGATCCAGGCTGCACGGGCAGCCGCCATGGTTGCGTCTGATGGCGATGCGATGAGCGCATCAATTGCAACTTTCAAAGCCTCAGCACTGGTCAGGCTGTCTTGATATGTTGCAAGCGCGATATCGGCATAAGTGGAAACCACAGCTTTTGCGTCGATTTCTGCCCATGCAGGGGTGGCGAAAGCCATTGTTGTCAGGGCGACAGATGCCATCAATGCCATCCGGCTTTTCTTAAATATTTTCATTTTCATTCCTTTTGATGAAACGTAATGGGCCTTCTAATGAAACGTAACGGGCGATCCATTCGCGGACCGTTCCAGAATGTCCAGGATTGAACAGGGTGTTACGGGGACCATAAACTGTTTGAAGGAGGCGAGGGTTGCAGCAAATGCAGCAGCTGCCTCCGCCAGGTTTGCTTTGCTCTTCGGGCAGGTGAGGGCGTCGAGGCAAATTTTCGATGTGCAATCCGTTTTGTGCTGGATGCCTGAAATCAGGCCAAGTACCAAACATTCCTCGCGACAGACCCGCCGGGCACCGAAGGGGAAAGTTCTCAAGGGGCAATGGGCGCAATTGCGCAATGTGCGGACAAAGAAAGTAAGGTCAGACATCGCCTTGCGACCGTGATTGGGACCCAAAATGCCTGAATAGATGCCCCAAGCCTGTTCCCAGGGCACAACAGAATCCGTTTCAAAGCCAGCAATCCAGTGACGATATCCTTCCAGCACGAGATACTCGGGCTGTCTGGACAGATAGCCAGTTCCGCTGGCGTTTGTTGGCTGGTGTTCGAATTTCATTCCATACTCATTTCAGGCTCATTCTTTTTCTTCCAGGCCATTCTTCTTCCTGTGTCTGGTCAAACCAGAATCAGCTCAGGAGCTTGCTGTAAATGCAACTGGTTCGCATTTGCAGATAGAAGGATATGAGAATGAGTCGCAAGTCAAGCGCAATGTTCGGATTTCTCCCAAAATATCAATTAGTTGAAATGATTCCAATGTGGAGAAGTGTGCATTATGTTCAGGAAACTGATTGACCCGCCAGGTTTCCAAATTTTGCGAGCGTGGCAAATTTTAAAGCGGAAAATCAGGGAAAGGTGGTGTGTGCGCCGGGCGTTCAGCCCACTCCATCGGAGACCTGAGCGCAGCGAATGTCGCGAGATTAAAAGAAATATCCATTCCAATGCGCAGCATTGGCAAAGCGCGAATGCGCGCCGGGCATTCAGCCCACCCTATCGGAGACCTGAGCGCAGCGAATGTCGCGAGATATATAGTGGCGGAGAGGAAGGGATTCGAACCCTCGATACGCGTTAACGTATACTCCCTTAGCAGGGGAGCGCCTTCAGCCACTCGGCCACCTCTCCGAGACGGCGAATAACCGGGATTGGCGCGTATTTCAAGTCCGGTTGTAAAGACAAGGCAAATTAGTCTTCACAATGTGATCTTTGTGTACGGAACGGCGCGCAGTGGAGATGCCTTTTTTCTGCCTCGAATTTGACCCGTTTTGGCTCCTGAATTACGTCGGGATTCAAGTGTATTTTCGCGCGGTGCAAAAGAATCGTTGCGTCGAATTGATCTGTGTAAGTCATTGTTTTTAAGGAGAGAAATATGGCGTATACAGATCATAAAACACTCAGAATCAGCATTTTTGTGTCATTTTGGTAACACCCCAATCCAAATCGTTCTGGGCCAGGCCTTTCGGGTGCTGGTTTTGGTTGAACTGGCTCTCTTCATTGGTATCAATGCARCCATGCTTTTGCGCRTCTGCGTATCAGTACCAACCCTGCAGCCAGGTTATTCGGGCAAACCCGGAAAGTGGTCGCAGGATATTTTCGAAGGATTTAGGAGGTCCTAATATGACTAAACTTAAGAGCCTATTGCTGGGTACTGCGGGAGCTGTTCTGCTCTCCTCAGGCGCAGCTCTTGCAGCTGACCCACCGCGGGCGCCAGAGCGTACCCCAGTATGGGCATGTGACATTACCGGTTTCTGGGAACTTCCCGGCACCGACATCTGCTTCAARGTTGGCGGCTATGCCAAGKYTGATTTGCTKRTRCAGTTCGACGAAMTYKCMWCACCTGGYCCTGGCCTYGCAGCTGGTGGTTCTGGTGAAGAATTTCTCGACACCGTATTTGGTTTGACCGGTATCGCTCGTGGTGGCCCCGGTACGCTCGGCGTAGGAGACGAAGTTCGCCTCAACGCACGTCAGTCGCGGATCAACTTTGATGCCCGCACGAACACCTCTTATGGTACCGTTCGTGCATTCATCGAAGGTGACTTCTACGGCACCGGCGGCAACGAAACGATTTCAAACTCGTCCGCTCTTCGYCTGCGTCATGCTTTTGTTCAGTTCGGCAACCTGCTTGCTGGTCAGACCTGGGGCACTTTCATGAACATGCCAGCTCTTGCTGACACGCTTGACTTTGGTGGCGCCGGTGGCGTCAGCTTCATTCGTCAGGCACAGATCCGCTGGACCCAGCCTTTGGGTAACGGTGTAAGCTTGGTTGTTGCTCTCGAAAATCCTGAAAATATGGATGTTCGTTTTGGCGCTGTAGCTCAGACACTCTTTAATGATGAG
>JAESRU010000176.1 GCA_016764455.1 Hyphomicrobiales bacterium
CAATCATATCAACAGATGTGGAATTCCCGCCTCGCAGTGCCGAATTTTCAGACCGCAGACGCGAAGCCTCTAAAGCAAGCAAAAGAAACACCACCGCGCCAGTACCACAGCAAGGATCAGTCGCGCCGGTTATGGAAGAAAACACTGAGGCATCCGATGCCCGAACACAGGATATTTTAACCTATCTGGGGCACTTCTCTGAGCAATTGGCCAATACACAATCCGCACACTGGCCCGATACCTGCATGAATGATCTGATAGCGTGCATGGAAATCACCATCGAAGAAGGCTCAATCGGCGGGTTTCATGCTCACGTCTCGCAATTCCTGTCCGAAGAAGGTTTGCTGGATGGCAATCTGAAATTTCGTGCCATGACCTTGCCAGACAGGTTTATCGATCAGGATTCCCCTGCCAACATGTATATCCAGGCGGGCCTCGATAGCGGTGCCATTGTCGAGAARRTATTCAATTTRCTTGGGCGAAATTTGGCTGAGGAAACAGAAAAACGCGCCTGAGGAAATTTTTGCTGAAGATAAGGACATGCCTGACATGACCGAACCTGAAATATCAGCCAAATACAAAAACCTGCATAAAACCAGGCGGTTACCCCGCACCGCCCGCGTCGAATATGGCCTGCGCCAACTGGCCCGGATGGCGCTCTATAGTCAAACTTCAAACGCTTTGCGCCGCGCAGTTCGCAACGACCGAAAATCAATACAGGCAGATCTTAAACCGCCGCCTGGTGCACGGGTGACCAAGGATTTACGGGCGCTCTTCGCTCTCGATATCAAGAATRTCKAGCAWKRTKWYYAWMCANATSYYGCGCGATAATGACGGCTCTCTGCCCAAGCAGATTGCGCGGGTTCGGGCTTTTTTTGCCGATCTGCCCGAAGCCAATCGCCGCCGTCGTGATGATATTCATGATGAGGTGCTGAACGATGAAAATCGCGACAAGCGCCCGCGTTATTACATGCAGAATTTCCATTATCAGACCGATGGCTGGATGAGTGTAGAATCTGCACGCATTTATGATGTGCAGGTGGAATCCCTGTTCGGTGGCTCAGCAAATGTGATGCGGCGGCAATGTCTGGTGCCGTTGGCGAAATACATTGCCGGTAAGGACCAGCGAAACGTGCGGGTACTGGATATCGCCTGCGGCACGGGGCGGTTTATCGACGCCGCCTGTTGCGCCTTTCCCCGTTTGGATATTCAGGGCATCGATCTGTCGGAAGAATATCTACATGAGGCCCGCAAACAGATTGGGCGACGACCAAATGTAAAATTCACCCTGGCCAAAGGCGAAGCTTTGCCGTTTTCCGATAATAGTTTCGACTGTGTTGTAACCACGTTCCTGTTTCATGAATTGCCGCCAGCCATTCGTCGCGCCGTTGCGGGTGAAATCGGTAGAATTCTGAAATCAGGCGGGATTTATATCCATCTGGAATCACTGCAATTAGGGGATGATCCGGACTATGATGGTCTGCTGGAGGGCTTTCCAAGGTTTTTCCATGAGCCTTATCACGGCACTTATGTGCGGGAAAACCTGCCTGAATTGTTTGGCGCYGCCGGRTTGGTGCAGCAAGATACAAWSCCGCTTTTCATATCWAAGCTAAATGTTTTCGAGAAAACCTAAATCGGAATTTTAGCCGTTTTGGCCGCGATGCCGCAGGAAATGATCCGCCAGAACYAGCGCCATCATSGCTTCACCAATCGGCACAGCGCGGATGCCGACACAAGGGTCGTGGCGGCCTTTGGTRGAAATTTCTGTTTCCTGMCCGTTCCGGTCGATGGTGCGTCGCGGCGTTAGAATGCTGGATGTCGGTTTGACGGCAAAGCGCGCAACCACATTCTGGCCCGATGAAATACCRCCAAGAATGCCACCGGCATTGTTCGACAAAAAATRTGGCGCGCCATCAGCGATYCGGATTTCATCTGCATTTTCTTCGCCCGTCAGGGACGCAGCGCCAAATCCGGCACCTATCTCAACGCCTTTAACGGCATTGATGCTCATCATGCCTGAGGCGATATCCTGGTCGAGCTTTCCGTAAACCGGAGCGCCAAGACCGGCCGGTACACCTTCTGCAATGACTTCGATAATTGCGCCGCAAGACGACCCGGTTTTGCGCAAATCATCCAGATAGTTGGTCCAGGTTTCAATGATGTTCGGATCGGGCGAAAAGAACGGGTTTTCATGAACCTGATCCCAATCCCAATTGTCGCGTTCAATCTTGTGAGGCCCGACTTGCACCAAAGCTGCTCTTATCGTCATGCTATCCACGACTTTGCGCGCAATCGCGCCAGCTGCTACCCGGCACGCTGTTTCGCGCGCCGAAGATCGCCCGCCACCGCGATAGTCACGGATTCCGTATTTGGCATCGTACGTGAAATCGGCGTGGCCCGGTCGATAGCTGCTGGCGATTTTTGAATAATCTTTCGAGCGTGCATCCACATTTTCGATCATCAGTGATATCGGCGTGCCAGTGGTAACCTGTTTGCCGGTTTCGGGATGTTCGAAGACGCCGGACAATATGCGTACCTGATCTGGCTCCYGGCGCGGGGTTGTGAACCGCGATTGCCCTGGGCGGCGTTTATCCAGATGAACCTGAATATCTTCTGCGGTAAGTGGAATGCCCGGGGGGCAACCGTCAACCACGCAGCCGATCGCYGGCCCATGGCTTTCRCCCCAGGTRGTCATGCGGAAAAGCTGGCCAAATGTATTGTGTGACATCGGTTTTCGCCGGTTTGAAGAATTTAACAGTTTYTAGGCGYTTGAACGTGYCCGGTCAAACYGATCCTGCCAACTTGGTCAACGGCGCGTCATCAGATTTTCAAAATCAGCTTGCCGTTATTTTCGCCGGAATAGAGCATGTTGAGCACGTCTGGAAAGGCATCAACGCCGCCGTCGCGGACATCTTCGCGCATGGTGAGCTTGCCATCCGCATGCCATTGGCCAAGGGCTTTGACGGCYTCACCGTACCGCTTGGCAAAATCAAAAATGATAAAGCCCTGGACCCGGAGCCGGTTGACCARWATCGAGCGGACATTGCGCAGGCCTGGAGGGGCTTTGGWGGCGTTATAAACAGAAATCATGCCGCAAACCGGTACCCTGCCGCCCAAATTCATATGGTTGAATACGGTGTCGGTGATATCACCGCCGACATTTTCAAAATAAATATCGACGCCGTCGGGGCAATGTTCATTCAGAGCATCGTTCAGTTTGCCGGCCTTGTAATCGATCGCTGCATCAAACCCGAGTTCGTTCACGATATRACTGCATTTTTCGGGTCCGCCAGCGATGCCGACGACCCGCAAGCCCATGTTCTTGCCGATCTGGCCAACGATAGAACCAACAGCGCCCGAGGCGGCAGATACAACAAGGGTCTCGCCCTCTTTTGGGGTTCCGATATCAAGCAATCCGAAATAGGCGGTCATGCCGGGCATACCCAACCCACCGATCCAGCGTTCAAGCGGCGCTTGGCTGGCATCGACCCGCAACGCCTCTTTGCCATCAACAATTGCATATTGCTGAACCCCGAATAATCCGGTGACGGCATCACCAACGCTGAATTTTGGATGGCGGGAGGCTTCAATAATGCCCGCCGAATAGCTGCGCATCACATCGCCAATGGCAATTGGTTCAACGTAGGATTTACCTTCGTTGAGCCACCCGCGCATGGCCGGATCGAGTGAGACAAATTGCGATTTGACCAGAATTTGGCCATCTTGAAGTTCCGGTAATTCTTCGTCCCGGATTTCAAAATCATCACGGGTTGCAAGGCCAATGGGTCGGCTCTTGAGCCGTACAACGCGATTTTTTGGCATAACTGGTTCCTTAAACTGTGCTGATATCCGGCGCATCAACGGCCTTCATACCAATCGCATGATACCCTGAATCCACATGATGGACTTCGCCGGTTACAGCGCTGCCCATGTCAGACAGAAGATACAGACCAGACTGACCAACCTCTTGTGTGGTGACTGTACGACGCAGGGGCGAGTTATATTCGTTCCAGCGCAGGATATAGCGGAAATCACCAATCCCCGACGCGGCCAGTGTCTTGATTGGTCCAGCAGAAATYGCRTTTACRCGGATGCCCTTTTTRCCCAGRTCYTCRGCCAGATAKCKGACRCTTGCTTCCAGCCCCGCCTWGGCAACGCCYATAACRTTGTAATGSGGCATGACCTTTTCAGCGCCATAATAGGTRAGGGTCAGGATMGAWCCGCCGTCGCTCATCAAGGGTTCTGCCCGGCGCGCRATCGCKGTCAGCGAATARCAGGAAATCARCATGGTCCGGGTGAAATTGTCTTTCGACGTCTCGATATAGCGCCCGGTCAAYTCGTCCTTGTCGGAAAAAGCRATCGCGTGSACSAGGAAATCAAGTTTGCCCCAGGTCTTTTCAAGYTCCGAGAAGGTGGCTTCAATCGACGCATCATCTTCCACGTCGCAGGGGAGAACGATTTTGCTGCCAGCTTCTTCTGCCAACGGRATCACGCGTTTTTGCAGCGCTTCGCCCTGGAATGTGAAWGCCAGTTCAGCCCCCGCCTTGTAGCATGCTTCKGCAATGCCCCATGCAATTGAGCGTTTGTTGGCGACGCCCATGATAAGGCCTCGTTTGCCTGCCAATAATCCGGATGTTGTCATGAGCCCCTCAAAAATATTATTCATTGTTTGTTGCCGTATGATAGTCCGTTGGAATAGCGCGTCCAATGGTAACCATCCAGTCTATTTATTGTGACCTTGTAAAAAAATGTCCTATATCTTCAGCGCGATCAACAATACGTTTTGATAAAATGCAGCAATTGCCGAATGGCAAGGTAAAATTCTGAACATGACCAAAACCGAAAACAGCTTTTATGAGGGCGCTCCGGCRCCGGATTTTCTGGATGCCRRCGATCCGTTTTCTCTATTCGRGACCTGGATGGCGGATGCTGAAAAATCTGAACCCAATGACCCAAACGCCATGGCCTTGGCAAGCGTTGATGCTGATGGCCTTCCTAACGTGCGGATGGTCTTGCTCAAAGATTTCGGTCCAGACGGTTTTGTATTTTATACAAATTTTGAAAGCGCCAAGGGCAACGAGCTGCAATCAAGTGGCAAGGCGGCTTTGGTGTTTCACTGGAAATCTTTGCGCCGCCAAATCCGGCTGCGCGGCCCTGTAATTCCAGTCAGCGATGATGAGGCCGATGCTTATTTTGAGAGCCGCGACCGGGGCAGCCGGGTCGGTGCCTGGGCATCGCAACAATCGCGACCGCTTGAAAGTCGTTTCGCGCTGGAAAAAGCAGTTGCGAAATTTGGCGTCAAATTTGGTGTTGGCAAAGTGCCGCGCCCGGACCATTGGTCAGGATTTCGCCTGACCCCGGTTGAATTTGAATTCTGGCACGACCGGCCTTTCAGGCTCCACGACCGGCTTACCTTTCGCCGCGAACAGATGAGCGATGATTGGCAACGATCAATTCTTTATCCTTAGCCAATGTTGTTGTGATAAGAGAACAGCAATTGTCCGAGCGCATGCAGGAAAGAAAATAATTAAATGGCGGATACCAATGAACCACGCCGGACCTTGATCCTGACCGGGGCCAGCCGCGGCATCGGACACGCAACGGTAAAACGATTTTCAAGCGCCGGCTGGCGGGTCATTACCTGCTCCCGCCATGCATTTCCTGAAGATTGCCCATGGGAAGCAGGGCCCGAAGATCATATCCAGGTTGATCTGGCGGATGAAGCAAATACCCGTGACGCCATTTTTGAGATGAAAGACAGATTGAAAACCGATGGCGGCGTCCTGAACGCGCTGGTCAATAACGCTGCCATTTCGCCAAAAGGCGACGACGGCAAGCGCCTTGGCACCATCGATACCAATGTTGCCGATTGGCGGTTTGTGTTCCAGGTGAATTTCTTTGGCCCGATCATGCTGGCGCGCGGATTAGTGGACGAATTGGAAGCAGCGCAAGGCTCGGTGGTCAACGTAACTTCAATTGCCGGAAGTCGGGTTCATCCATTTGCCGGTGCTGCCTATGCTACGTCCAAGGCAGCGCTTGCTGCGCTGACGAGGGAAATGGCATCGGATTTCGGCCCTCTCGGTATCCGGGTGAATTCAATCTCGCCGGGCGAAATTGAAACCTCAATCCTGTCGCCGGGCACTGAAAAGCTGGTATCGCAAATCCCGTTGCGTCGGCTTGGTGCCTCTGAAGAAGTCGCCAAAGCGATCTATTTCTTCTGCACCGAAGCGTCCAGCTACGTGACCGGCGCCAATTTACACGTCAATGGCGGCCAGCACGTTTAAGGGCAGGGGCGATTTCCGGAATTACGATGAGTGAGTGAATTCTAGTTCCGTCATCCCGGACAAGCGGCGGCCTGGATGACTTACATGTCCCGATGCTGATCCGCTGCGCGATCCGGGATCCAGTCTTTGAAATCCCAATCGTGGCACATTTCCACTGGATTCCGGCTTTCGCCGGAATGACGAATTCGGGTGAAAATTCCCAAGCGTTTACGTCTTCAGATCAATCCAAAATCTCAAAATGCGCTTCAACCGGTTTATTGCCAACCCCGTTGATCGGCAGGATATCCTGCGGGCAGGCGGACATCGCCACCACGCAATCCATTTCAGCGCGTAAAATCACATAATCGCCGGGCTTTGTCGTAGGTGCTTCAAAGGAGAGCGCACCATCCGCTGTCCAGGGTATATTCATGAACAGGTTGAACGGGCTTGGGGTTTCCGGTTCGCGCAATCCCAGTTCGCGCATTCCAGCCGATAGATTATCCGTGCAATTATCGTGATATTCGGTGCAGCCCAAAAGCCCGTAGCGTTCATTGTCGCAGGCTGCCATGAAAGTATCGTGCTGCCCCGGCGTGGTGTCTTCTTCCAGCATCAGGATCGGGCGGCGCTTGTTGGTATAGAGATGGTCTCCGACGCGCGGGATGATCCGGCCAATGGTCGGGCGGGTATGTTCCATCGACATGAATTCGATCAGATGACCAGCACGAAACGCCCAGGTATCGACCACCTGTTCGCCATGGGTGTTGATAATTTTGATGGCCTGACCTCTGTTAACATAAGCAGCCTTGCCGCGCCGCGCCGGAATTTCAATCAAGTCACCCATGCTCTTGTCCTTACCAATTGTAACCGTATAAATATATGGCTCGACGCTAACACAGGAAACGCCCGTGATTGTGGAATATTTTGTCGCTGAAAACTGTCCATTGGTGCAATTCTGATGGGGAATGCTGCGCTTGAAGGGTTCCTGCTGGGGGCCGGATTGATCATCGCAATCGGCTCGCAAAATGCCTTTGTGCTGGCCCAGGGCATTGCCCAYCGTCACGTATTTGCGGTCTCAACAGTTTGCTTTTTATCCGACGCAATATTGATTGCGGCAGGCGTTGGCGGCTTCGGTTCGTTTGTTCGATCTTGGCCTACCCTTATTGTTGTCGTGACAATATTCGGGGCGGTTTTCTTGTTTCTTTATGGCTTCATCGCCTTTAACCGCGCCCRCTCACCACATCGACTAGAAACCGGCAACGGCAATAGCGGGTCATTGGCAGGCGCRATATCCACCGCGTTGATCCTGACCTGGCTCAACCCCCATGTCTATTTGGATACCGTGTTGATGCTCGGCGGGATTTCGGCAAGATACGAAGATGACGCCCGATTTGCCTTTGGCGCGGGCGCGGTTGCTGCATCTTTCGTTTGGTTTTATGCGCTTGGATATGGCGCGATGCTACTCGCGCCAATTTTCAGAAAACCACGCGCATGGCGCATCATGGACACCACAATCGGCCTCATCATGTGGGCAATTGCGGCGTCCTTGGTTTACGGATTGCTCTAGCCCTTATTTGGTCAGCCCTTCGCTGACCGCCCATTGATGGGTGCGATCAAGACCCCGGCCGAGCATATCGAACAGATCGTTGATTTCATCCTCGGTGATGATCAGCGGCGGACAAATCCCGATATTGTCGCCCATGGCGCGCAGGATAATGCCTTCTTCCTGAAGGAACTGGACCATTTTGGCACCAACTGCAGCTTTGGGATCAAAGGCCTGCTTGGTTGCTTTGTCGGCAACAAGTTCAACAGCACCCAAAAGACCAACGCCGCGGGCTTCGCCGACCAGCGGATGATCGGCATAATCGTGAAGCCGCTTCTGGAACAGGGGCATCTTGCCGCGCACATTTTCGACCATCTTGTCGCGCTCATAAATCTCAAGCGTTTTGAGGGCGACCGCACAACTTACCGGATGGCCGGAATAGGTGTAGCCGTGGCCGAAGGTGCCGATTTTGCGGCTTTCATCCAGCATCGCCTGATACATGTCTTCAGCAATCAGGCACGCGCCGATTGGCATATAGGCCGACGACAGGGCTTTTGCGACAGAGATTGAATTGGGCTCAAAGCCGTATGTCTGGCAGCCAAACATGTTGCCGGTACGCCCAAACCCGCAAATCACTTCGTCCGCGATGAAATAGACATCGTATTTGCGCAGCACCGCCTGGATTTTTTCAAAATACGTCGCGGGCGGAATAAGCACCCCGCCAGCACCCATAACCGGTTCAGCAATAAAGGCTGCAACTGTGTCTGGGCCTTCGCGAATAATCATCTCTTCCAGATTGTTGGCCAAACGGGTCGAGAATTCCTCTTCGGTCTCGCCTGGCTCCGCAAAGCGGTAATGGTGCGGGCAATCGGTGTGCATGATATTCTTGATCGGTAAGTCCCAGTCAGTATGGTTGGCGGGCAACCCGGTCAGGCTGGCAGACGCCACCGTAACCCCGTGATAGCCCTTGATGCGGCTGATGATTTTCTTCTTTTCGGGCCGCCCCAGCGCATTGTTCATGTACCAGATCAATTTGACCTGTGTGTCGTTGGCTTCAGACCCGGAACAGGTGAAAAACACTTTTGAAATTGGCACCGGCGCAATCTCTTTCAGCTTTTCAGCGAGCGCAACAGCGGGTTCGTGGCTTTTGCCGGTGAAAATATGACTGTAAGTCATGGTCTCCATCTGTCGGGTCGCCGCGTCAATCAGTTCCCTGTTGCCGTATCCAAGCGAWGTGCACCAAAGTCCGGCGAGCCCTTCCATGAGCTTGTTGCCGTCTGAATCATACACAAAAATCCCTTCGCCACGTTCAAGCATGAGCGGGCCGCTTTCGCGGTGAGCATCAAGATTTGTGTAGGGGTGAATTAGGGTTTCGACATCGCGAACCTGGGCGTTGGTAAGTGGCATATTGTCCTCGGTGAAATTTGATTATCGGAAATGCCGATAGCGGCGCAGGCTCATAGAGCCTACGCTGGTGTGGTTTGACAAGTTGAAAGTGTTGATGTGCCGGTTAGGCGGAATTGATCAATGGATCGAACCGGAAACCATTCCGGCATTGGGTATGGTTGCCTGATCGCCCCTAGCATACCCAAGCAAATCGCGCGCCAGCTGGGCACAGCGGGCAGGTAACTGGTCTTCAAACCCGATCCAGAATGGTTCAATGCTATCGCCGATCAGTACATGAACAACATAATCTGTGCCGTCCTGTTCGAACTGAAGCGCCAACCAATGTAACGGTTCTGGAAATTCCAGCCCGGTCTGAAAATCGAAAATCATCTGGCCGCCAAGTTCAGCGGCTATTGAGCGGATCACGCGCACKACAATGGCCGGATCGGTATCCACCGGCAATGTGGCAAGGCAGTCCGACAAGCGGCTTGTGGCTGCGGCGGCGCTGAAATCAATATTATCGAGATTCGAATGTAACATGCCCTCAGGTTAAGCTTAAACGAGGCCAGATTGAGGCCGAACCAAGTCAATTTATGGAAATTTGGCCATGGGTATTTTGGTTGGAAGAATTCGTTATTCAGGCGAAATCTTTCGCCGGCACAAAACCGCCGATGAGGTCTTCAAGCATCGCCGCAACAGCCATCGGCGTATGATCTTCAAGCCAGGGGCCAATGATTTGCACGCCAACGGGAAGTCCGCTTTTGGTTTGTCCAACCGGCGCGACGCTGGCGGGCAGATAGCTGCCTGACGCCAATCCAGCCCAATGCACAATATCAAGATAGGGCCGTTTCACGCCGTTTATCTCCAGACGGCGCTTTGAGATGCCTTGATGATCATGAGCAAAGGCCGGGCCCGGAGCGGCCGGGCACAGCACCACGTCGTAAGACTGGAAAAATGTCGCCCATATACTCTGCAATCGCGCCCGTTCCTGATTGAGGTTAAGCCAATCGGCATAATTAAGCGCTGCCGACCTGGCCTGCAAAGTTGGATGGCTGATATCTTCCGGATCAGAAGATTTCGCCGCTTCAATCATTGCCACACGCATATGTGCAGGGAAGTCGCTGGCGACAATCGCGTATAACACAAGCGCATAATTCACGAACGCCTCTTGCATGGTAAAATCGGGCCGGGCGTCAAAATCAACCTTGGCGCCGGCCTGCGATAATGCTTTTGCTGCAGCTTCAATCAACGCGGCGCTCTCAACATCCACATCAGTGAAAGGCTCATCAAGCCAAACAGCTACACGCAGATTTTTGGGGTTTCTGGTCCGAGCGGAAGGTAAATCCAGCCTCCAGGCATTGTTGGTGGCACCAGCAATATTGGCGAGCAAAAACGGCAAATCACGGGCAGACCGCGCCAAGGGCCCAGCAACAGACAGATCGGAGGCTGCCAGATATCCGGGCTTTGGCGGCAAGTGTCCGCGCATCGGTACAATATCATAGCTGGATTTATGCCCGAATAGGCCGCAAAAATGAGCCGGTAAACGGATTGATCCACCGATATCGGAGCCGGTTTCAAACGCTGTCATCCCGGCAACAACCGCCGCCGCTGCTCCACCGGACGAGCCGCCCGGCGTGCGCTCCAGATCGTATGGATTGTTGGTGCAGCCGTAGATATCATTGAAACTCTGAAAATCGCCCGAAGCGAACGGCACGTTGGTCTTGCCAATAATGTTGGCGCCTGCTTTTCGGACCCGCGCAACAACATCGGCGTCGCGCGCCGGCATATGCTCCTTCAAGTTTGGTATGCCGCCAGTGGAGACCATGCCTGAAACTTCAAACGCATCCTTGATCGTGCAGGGCAATCCAAACAAGGGCGGCGTTTCATTGCCGCTGGCGATGATGTCATCTGCCGCCCGCGCGGTTTCCTGGGCACGTTCAGAATCAAACTGGACAATGGCATTGAGGGCCGGGTTGAATTTTTCAATTCGTGCTGAATAAGCCGCCAAAAGTTCGCTCGGAGAAATCTTGCGATCCCGTATCATTGTGGCTAGATCTATGGCTGGTAACAGGCATGGATCAGACATTTAACGCTCCTTTATCAAGAGCCTAGACTGCACACATAAAATGCGTAAATTCAATGGAACTAAAAACATAACCAAGGGGAATTTCTGATGCTGGGATTAATGCAGGACTGGCCGCTACTTTGCCACAGGGTGATCGACCATGCCAAGATACAGCATGGCAACCGGGAGGTGATTTCACGCT
Organism: Hyphomicrobiales bacterium; assembly: GCA_016764455.1. Lineage (GTDB taxonomy): Bacteria > Pseudomonadota > Alphaproteobacteria > Rhizobiales > NORP267 > NORP267. The sequence continues at coordinate 11,457 of JAESRU010000176.1, forward strand.
CCATTGAAGGCCCGATCCACCGCACCAATTATGCAGAAATTCACGCCCGTTCCCTGAAAGTAGCCCAGGCACTGGAACGTCTCGGTGTCAAAGAAGGCGACCGGGTTGGAACCATGGCCTGGAATACCTGGCGGCATATGGAATCCTGGTACGGAATTATGGGTGCTGGCGGTGTCTATCATACCCTCAACCCGCGCCTGTTCCCGGAACAGCTCGTTTATATAATCAACCATGCCGAAGACCGGTTTTTATTCATCGACCTGACTTTTGTACCGCTGATTGAAGCGTTGCAGGACAAGCTCCCCATGCTTGAAGCAGTTATAATCATGACCGACCGGGAGCATATGCCAGAGACAACAATCAAAAATCCGCTCTGTTACGAAGAATGGATTGACGATGTTGATGGCGACTACGTCTGGAAATCTTTGGATGAAAATGCCGCCGCCGGGATGTGCTACACATCCGGCACGACTGGCAATCCCAAAGGCGTGGTCTATTCACACCGTTCAAATGTGATCCATTCCTTGGCCAATGGCAGTGTCGATATGCTTGGTCTGTCATCGAGAGACCGGGTAATGCCGGTGGTGCCTTTTTTCCATGCCAATGGCTGGTCTTTGGCATTTTCCGGACCGATGTTCGGTGCATCCATGATCATGCCAGGCATGATGATGGACGGCGCTTCGATCTGGGAATTGCTGGATACCGAACGCGTTTCCCTGACAGCAGCCGTGCCGACAATCTGGCTCATGCTGCTGCAATATATGGAAGCTGAGAACAAAAGCCTGGAGTATCTAGACAAGGTGATCATTGGCGGCTCGGCCTGTCCGCGCGGGATGACCCAGGCATTCCAGGAAAAATACAATGTTGATGTGGTCCATGCCTGGGGCATGACAGAAATGAGCCCGCTTGGATCGCTCTGTTCGATAAAGCCCGAATATGCCGACCTGGAGGGAGAAGCAAAACTTGATTTGCAAGAAAAGCAAGGCTTTGCACCGTTCAGCATTGAGATGAAAATCGAGGATGATGAGGGCAATGAAATGCCCTGGGACGGCAAGACCTTCGGTCGCTTGAAAGTTCGTGGCCCGGCCGTTTCATCCAGCTATTTTAAGGAGGAAGGCGGCGAGATCCTTGATGAAAATGGCTTCTTCGATACCGGCGACGTGGCCCATATTGATCAATATGGCTACATGCAAATCACCGACCGATCCAAAGATGTGATCAAATCCGGCGGCGAATGGATATCCTCCATCGATGTGGAAAATAAAGCGGTTGGACACCCCGATGTTGCCGAAGCTGCGGTGATCGGGGTTGAACATCCGAAATGGGACGAGCGCCCGCTTTTGATCATTGTGCCGATGGAAGGCAAGACGCCGACATTTGACGAATTGAAGGAATATTTGTCAGACAAGATTGTCTCATGGTGGATGCCGGACGATATGGTAATTGTGGATGAAATCCCCCATACCGCGACTGGCAAAATTCAAAAAATGGCGCTACGCGAAATGTTCAAAGACCATAAACTCCCAACAGCAGATATCGCCGGGCCGGCAACAAAACGCTAAAGGGTCAATCAGGAACCTGATCATGGTAACTCGATTAAGACGGCGCTCTTCGCGGAGTGCGCGCTGGAGTTTGCGGATTGCCAGATTTGCCATTCCGGTATTCATTCTGGCGGCGGCGTTTCACCAATTCGGAATTTTCGGGACCAATACCCTGATGACCCTGTACGGGATTATCTGGATCGGCAAT
>JAESRU010000177.1 GCA_016764455.1 Hyphomicrobiales bacterium
TGAGACTGCATGCGGACATATCGCGAATGGATTTGGCGGTGTGAAAGTACGCGCCAATGCCAATGAAAAGGATGAAACTGTTTTTGATTTTGTTCGCACTGCAATTGGCGGCGATATCGATCTGATGGTTGATGCGAATGAAAAAGGGACCCGTGAAACAGCGCAGCGATTGTTGGCATGCGCCCAGGATTATGGTGTCAAATTCGTGGAAGAGCCATTGCCAGCCAGCGACCCTTTGGGGTTTCGCATGCTTGGCAAGCTGGAGACACGTACCCTGATTGCCACGGGCGAACATCTTCAAGGCATCGACCGGTTTGAACTCATGATTGAGGACGGATATTCCGCATTCGTCCAGCCCGACCTGGCCATGGCCGGGGGGCTTACGCCTTGTTTGAAAATTGCCAAAAAGGCAGCGGCAAGGAATATGGTGTTTGCGCCACATTTTTTACCCGGGCTTTTTGTCCATATGCACGGCGCGTTTGGTGGTGAAATCTTGTTGGAGGATTTTCCGCTCATTGAGTCTGTATTTGAGGGATGGCCACAAATGGCGCCTGACGGTGCGTTATGTATTGGCAATGATACGGGTCATGGTTTACGACTGAAGCAATGAATTTAACCTGACCCCTTGTTCCGGGATACGGCTCAACCTCCTGATATATTTGTGAAAGTAGGCGATGTTTTTTGCTTTGTTTGAGGTGCTCGCACCTGTGATCCTGTGTGCMGGGATCGGGTTTGGCTGGGTGAAACTYGGCTGGCCGTTTGARATYCGGTTTACGTCYAATCTGGTCAGCAATGTTGGTGCGCCGTGTTTGATCATCACGACMATYTCCAGCCTTGAAATTGATCTGGAAACCCATGCGCAAATTTTGCTGGCTACATTTGTATCGCTGCTATGTTTTGCGGTTATCGGGTATATCGTTTTGCGTATTTTTTCCCTGCCTGTGCGCACCTATCTCGGTCCATTGATGCATCCAAATACCGGAAATATGGGTTTGCCGATCAGCTTGTTTGCCTTTGGCCAGGTTGGTTTGTCTTACGGGGTCACAATATTTTGCGCCAACGCTTTGGCACAGTTTACAATTGGCCCGTTGATCGCGTCAGGGTCTTTTTCACTCAGGCAATTACTCAAGGTGCCGTTTGTCTATGCCATGCTTCTAGCGGTGGTGCTTTTGGTATTTGATTTGGAACTGCCGGGATTTCTCGACAAAACCTTCAGTTTGCTCGGCGGCATGACGATCGGGCTGATGTTGATCACGCTCGGTGTCTCGTTGGCAACTTTTGAGATAACGCAGTTTTGGCGCAGCCTTGCGCTTGCATTGTTGCGCCTTGGCATGGGTGTCGGCGTTGGCTGGGCGCTCGCATCATTATTTGGTTTCGAAGGCCCGGCGCGCGGAATTTTCATCCTGCTATGCTCGATGCCGTCAGCGGTATTCACCTATATCATCGCCGAACGTTTCAACGCTGGCGCCAATAATGTGGCGGGCGTGATTGCGCTTTCAACCATGCTGTCGTTTTTGTTTTTGCCGGTATTATTGGTCCTGGTCTTATAGATCAGGAATTTAGCCTAGATTGCCAGATATTCGTGACGCAATTCTTCGTTTTCGAGAACTTCCTTGGCGGTGCCACGAAAGACCACTTCGCCGCTATCGAGAATAACAGCATGGTCAGCAAGCTTCAGGGCGGCAACGGCATTTTGCTCCACGAGAACCGATGTAATGCCGGCTTCGCGAACCTCGATCAAGGCGCGTTCGATATCGTGACGCACAACCGGTGCCAGGCCTTCATAAGGCTCATCCAGCAACAAAAGCTTGATGTCGCGCGCCAACGCACGGGCGATGGCCAGCATCTGTTGTTCGCCACCCGAAAGCGTTGAGCCTTCCTGCTTGCGACGTTCTTTCAGGCGCGGGAAGAGATCGTAAATACGCTCATAACTCCACCCGCGGTCGCCAGCGATGATCGCCAAATCCAGGTTTTCTTCAACGCTCAGACCCTGAATGATCCGACGATCTTCCTGGACCAGTTGAACCCCCGCCAAGGCGGCTTCAAAATCTGCCTTATGGTGCAATTCAACGCCGTCCAGTACGATCTCGCCCGAGCGCAATTCAGGCGCATTGGCGCGCGCGATGGAGCGCAGCGTAGATGTTTTTCCCGCGCCGTTGCGGCCCAGCAGGGCGACAATTTCGCCTTCGTTCAAATCGAACGAAACGTCTTGTACGATATAGCTGTCGCCGTAATAGGATTTGAGGTTCTTGCAAGAAAAGAAAGCCGGAATTGTGACGTCGGCTGGCGCATCTGTCATCGTTGCAGCCTTTTTAGTTTCAGCGTTTTTTGCCGACATGTTCAAACCTGTTCCTCGCCGAGATAAGCTTCTTTTACCTTCGGATCTTCCTTGATTTCATCGGGCGTACCCTGGGCGATAATCATGCCCCGCGCCAATACGCTGATACGGTCGGCCAATGAAAATACAACCTGCATGTCATGTTCGATAATGACCTTGGTCATGCCACTTTCCTTGATCTTTTTCAGAAGATCAATGGTGGCATTGGTATCATGGCGCGCCATTCCCGCGGTTGGTTCGTCGAGCAATAAAAGACGCGGCTTCTGGATAAGCCCCATGGCCAGTTCCAACCGTCGCTTGTCGCCACGTGACATGGCTGATGCGTTTTGCTGTAGCTGATTGGACAGGCCGATATCTTCGAGAATTTGTTCAACTTCCTCGCGCAATTCAGTCTCACCGTCGATCCGTGAAAAGGCGTTCATGCAAAACGCGCCGTCGCGTTTGGCCATTGCCGGTACCATCACATTTTCCAGGACGGTTAAATCAGGAAACACTTCTGGGGTTTGAAACACCCGGGCAACGCCCAGCTGATTGATCTCGTGAGGCTTTTTGCCGATTAAATTTACACCGTCAAACATGACGGCTCCATTGTCTGGTTTCAAGCGGCCAATACAAACATTGAGAAGGGTCGATTTGCCAGCGCCATTGGGYCCGATAATGGCATGGGTTTCGCCTTCGCGCACATCCAGATTGATTTCGCTTAGAGCATGAAGGCCCGCAAAACTTTTGAAGACGTTTTCGACGTGGAGTACAATATTTTCCATCATTGCTCCCTATTCAGCCGGCTGCTGGACTGGCGGATTCGTTCCGCTATTGGATGATTTTCGAAACAGGCCAGCAATTTTACTGGCCCCCTCCATGATCCCGCCAGGCAGGAAGATGACGATAACCATGAATAATAATCCAAGGGTCAAATGCCACCCGTCGCCGACAAACATGCCGACAATTCCAACGACCCATTCTTGGACAATTTCCGGCAGAAACGAGAATGTGTTCTGCAAAATACTGTCATTGATGGAGGAGAAAATATTCTCGAAATATTTGATAACGGATGCGCCCAGCACCGGCCCGATCAGGGTGCCGGCGCCGCCTAAAATGGTCATCAGGACAATTTCACCAGAGGCTGTCCATTGCATACGTTCTGCACCTGCCAAAGGATCGGTAACCGCCAAAAGGCCACCCGCCAAACCGGCATACATGCCGGATATTACAAACGCCGCCAAGAGATACGGGCGGGTATTGATACCGGTATAATTCAACCGGTTCTGGTTGGATTTAATTGCTTTCAGCATCATTCCGAAATTTGACCGGAATATCCGCAAAGAAATGAAAAACCCGATAATCAGCAATATCGCGCAGAAATAAAATCCAGGATATCCACTCATTTTCATGCCGAACAGATTGGTGATGGGAATGCCGTGCTCGACAATTCCAAATGCCTGGTCCACCAGTCGCAAATCCTCATCAACCAGCTTGAGCACATAATCAGCACCCCGATCGGATGGTGCCAGATGGCGCACCTGAAGCCCGGTTTCACCGTTGGTGATAGGGGTTAGAACCGAATAAGCCAGATTGTAGGACATCTGGGCAAAGGCCAGTGTGATGATGGAAAAATAGATCCCTGACCGACGCAGGCTGATAAAGCCCATCGCCAGGGCAAAGAGCCCTGCAATCAGGACCGAGAACATAACCGCCGGGATCACATTCATTGTGAAAAGTTTAAATATCCAGACCGCCGAATAGGATCCTATCCCAAGGAACGCGGCATGGCCGAATGACAGATAACCGGTCAGGCCAAACAAAATATTGAAGCCGATTGCAAACAAACCATAGATCGCAAATTTTTGCAGAATATCGGGATAGGCCGCCCCCAAAGGCTCTAACGTGATCGGGGCCGTCAATACCACAACCGCAAACACGATTAACAACAGCCAGTCTTTACGCGCCGAATTGCCATTCATCGCATCAATCCTCCATCATGCCTTTGCGGCCCATAAGGCCACGGGGCAGAGCCAGAAGAATGACCACTGCGACCAGATAAATAATGACCTGGTCGATGCCCGGAATAATACTTTTAATCTCGTTCATGGAAGCAAAGGACTGCAAAATTCCCAGCAGGAAACCCGCCGCTACAGCGCCCCCCAGAGACCCCATGCCGCCGACAACAACCACCACGAATGACAGGACGAGAAAGTCCATCCCAATGTGATAATCTGGAGGCAATATCGGGGTATACATGGCCCCCGCCACACCGGCCACCACGGCGGCCAGACCAAATACAATGGTAAAGCGCTTTTGAATATTGATGCCAAGCAGCCCAACCGTATCGCGGTCAAACATGCCGGCGCGCACAACCATGCCAAAGGTAGTGAATTTCAGAAACGCGAATACGCCAAAAATAACGACCGCGGAAAAGCCGAAATAAACCAGCCGCCACCACGGATATACAACGCTTTCGCCAAGGCCGATCCAGAGGCCAATATTGGCGCTGCCGGAAACAATATCAGGGGCCGTTTGGGGGATCGGGTTGGCACCGAAAAAATGCTTGATGATTTCCTGCAACACGATGGCCAGGCCAAAGGTCACAAGAATCTGGTCGGCATGGGGGCGGTCATAAAAATGGCGTATCAGGCCACGTTCCATCACCACACCAATGATCAGCATGACCGGAATCGTCATCAATACCGAAATAGGCACTGAATAATCCATCAGCATTGTGCCAAAATCGCCGAACCAGATTTCCAGATATGGTGTCCTGATTTCCAGTGGCGAACCCCATGCTGTGGTCCGTGTCGGGTCAAGAATAATCTGCTCCAGGCTGAGCAATTTATTCATGGTTACAGCGCAAAAGGCACCCAGCATGAATAGCGCACCATGGGCAAAATTGACGATGCCCAATGTGCCAAAAGCAAGCGTCAGGCCAAGAGCGATCAAGGCATAAGCCCCACCCTTGTCGAGCCCGTTTAAAATTTGCAGAAATATTGCGTCCATTAGCCCACGTGCCCCGACCCAAGAAATTTTTATGGGAAAGTAAGTCCGGTCACCCCCAATGATGTCAAGGGTGACCGGATCATATTGCGGTGATTAAGTTAGCAAGCGGCGTTAACCGGGCCAAGATCTCCACCAAAGATCGACGCATCATATTCAACCTGTGAGCGCGGTGTAACTTCCACCACTTCGAGCAGGTCAAACTGTGACGTTGGATTTTCGTTGCCGCGCACAACCAGCACATCCTTGAAGCACTGATGGTCTTCTGCACGATATTCGGTTGCGCCATTGCCCAATCCGTCGAAGCTGAAGCCTTCGAGAGATTTAACAACGCCTTCAGGAGAGAAGGTGCCAGCCATTTCACAAGCGTTTGCATAGAGCAGGGTCTGACAATAGCAGGTATGCGCTGCCATTGACGGGGGCGTGCCATATTCAGCACCAAAGCTYTTSACGAAWGCCTGMGAGCCKKCRTCCTGCAARGACCAGTTCCAGTTKGTTGAACCAAGGATRCCYTTRATTGCTTCACCAGCACCCTGCGCCATCAGACGCGAGAAGAGCGGCACGACAATTTCAAAATTCTTGCCGTTTACCTGCTTGTCACGAAGACCAAACTGAACAGCCTGGGTCAGCGAGTTGATCATGTCCTTGCCGTAATGGTTGAGGATCAAAACATCTGCGCCGGAATTCAAAACCGGGGTGATATACTGGGAGAAATCGCCTGCGCCCACAGGGGTCTTGACGGTTTCAACGGTTTGCCAACCGAGTGCTTCGGTGGTGTTCTTCATGGATTCTTCCTGAGTCCAGCCCCAAGTATAATCCGCTGTCAGATGGTAAGCACGGCGTTCGTTGCCATATTCTTTTTCAAGCACCGGGCCAAGAGCGGCACCGGACATATAGGCGTTGAAGAAGTGACGGAAACCGTTGCGGCGCTTGTCCTTCCCGGTTGTGTCGTTGGAATGGGTCAGGCCGGCCATGAAAATGACGCCAGCTTCCTGACACAGACCTTGAACAGCAATTGCAACACCAGAGGACGAGCCACCAGTGATCATCAGAGCACCATCTTTTTCGATCATGCGCCGGGCTGAAGCACGGGCAGCATCAGATTTAGTCTGGGTATCGCCGGTGACATACTCGACCTTTTTACCGAGGATACCGTTGCCATTCAGCGCCGAAGGCTTGAAGGTATTCAGCATACCGCCGTCGCCTTCACCATTCAGATGGCTTACAGCAAGCTTGTAGGCGCGAAGTTCGTCAGCGCCCTCATCGGCATAAGCACCGGTCTGCGGCACGTTGAAGCCAAGGGTCACGGACCCGCCAGACGGCATATTACAATATTCAGCAGCATGGGCGCCACGAATGAAAAAGCTGGGTGCAGCCAAAACTACGCCCGCGGCAGCACTGCCCCTCAGGATTTGACGACGGTCAAATTTGATATTTTTAAAACTCACTTGGATCTCCCTCCAATTTTTTATCTATCCGCTGCTAGTCGGATATTTTTATCCTTAGCAGCGCAGCACGCATCCGGAATGCGGCAACACCGAACTCAAGACACTGTTTTCTTTGCTATAAATGAAGGAGGGAATTCGCAATTGGACTTTGTGGTATTGAACTATCTGCTATTGAACTAATGGTTATTATACCAATGATCGTTAATAGCCTTGCTGCGTCCGATGATCTGCAAGCCGAAAAATGTATAGCTGACCGCCAAACCTGATCAGACCCGGACGTCTTTCAACAAGGTATCGCAGGCCTTTACCAGCAAACTGGAATCAACACCGCATGCCACAAACAGATAGCCCCAATCCATGTATCTGCGAGCATCGTCGGGGTTCGTTGCAAGAATTCCAGGGGCTTTTCCGGCTTGCTTTATAATTTCAGATGCACTGCGAATAGCGGATTGCACGTCGCCATGACCCGGATTTCCCAGATGTCCCATTGACGCCGCCAGATCAGACGGGCCGATAAAGACACCATCAACACCCGGGGTCGACGCAATATCGGACAAGCGGGCCATCGCATCTCCGGTCTCCACCTGGACAAGCACGCAAATTTCTTCGTTGGCGCGGATGAGGTAGTCTTTTGTCCGCCCGTATCCGCTGGCCCTGGTGGCACCAGCGACACCGCGAACGCCGTCTGGTGGGTAACGGCAGCTCCTGACCGCGCTTGCCGCCTCATTGGCATTTTGGACAAACGGGACCAAAATTGTCCGCGCCCCAATATCGAGAACCTTTTTGATCAAAACCATATCATTCCATGCCGGACGCACAGCTGGAACGGTGGCGCTACCGTCGGTGGCTTGTAACAATGGCAAAAGGCCTGCCACCTCGACGGGGGAATGTTCTGAATCAAACACCAGCCAGTCGAAACCAGAATTGGCAATAATTTCAGCGCTGATCGGATTGCACAACGTGCTCCAGAGACCGATTTGGGTTTTCCCCGCAGCAATGGCGGCTTTGAATTGGTTTGGTTGAATTTCCAAATGCTCTACTCGCGCTTTATTCGAATTGAACTGAAACGGACCCCAATGGGCCAAAATCAGCGTGCAGGGTGTCGCCCGGTTCCGCCCAAACCGGTCTGGTGAAGGAGCCCGACAATATCAGATTGCCCGGTTCAAGGGTAATATCAAAGGGCGCGAGGCTATTGGCGAGCCAGGCTATGGCCATGGCCGGGTGGCCCAATACGCCCGCGGCAAGGCCGGTTTCTTCAATTTTTGAGTTGCGATAAAAAATTGCCCCGACCCAGCGCAGATCAACAGCGTCCGGGCGGACCGGACGTCCGCCAAGAACGATACCGGCGCCGGCGCCATTGTCGGCAATGGTATCGAAAATCTTGCGTGGATTTTGCACCCGCGCATCAATGATCTCGATCGACGGCACCACATATTCGGTGGCCCGCATGACATCCACCAGGCCGATATTTGGGCCTTTCAGCGGCTCTTTCAGAATAAAGGTCAATTCCGGCTCGACCCGGGGGACGCAAAAATCTGCGTAACGAACAACATCGCCGTCATTTAAGAGCATATCGTCAAACAGATAACCGTAATCAGGCTCATCGATCCCGGATGAAGCCTGCATGGCTTTTGACGTCAGGCCGATTTTATGGCCGATGATCTTGATCCCGGCCTTTTCCTTTTCGGCCGCCAGCGCCGAAGATATCGCGTAAGAATCAGCGATTTCAATATCGGGAAAAGTTGTTGAAAGCTGCACACACGGTGTCTTGGTGCGATGGGCTTCGCGCAGGCTTTCGATCGCCTGCTGTCTTTGCTCGTCACTCAGCATTTTTAAGTCTCGCTCCAGGGTTCAGAGTTTAATGCAGACATTGCGCAGGAACCAGTAATTGACCCAAGTGATACCTGCGTCAACCAAACCAGCAATCCGGTACGCACAGGCTAGATTGCGGTCCTGATCGACGTCGCCAATCCGTGGGGGCTGTTGTTGGCAAGATGAATGGCCTCTTCTTCAGTGTCAAACGGGGTGGCATAGGAGCTGGAGCAAAAATCTTGTTTTCACCCACCGAAAAATCTTCGGGAAGACCGTGCGTTATTTGACGCTGCGCTGGAACGTGATGTTGAAAAGGCCGTTGCGATCATCGGAAAGCACATTCAAAGAACCACCGATACGGTGGTCGCGGCGCTGCGTGAATAARCATCATTCGCGCATTATCCCTGTATGAGCGCAGGCGGCAACAGATGGTTACCTCTTGCGTTTCAAATATTTCTTGGTGGAAAAAGCCAGACCCTGTTCGGCATAACCGCGACATGACCGGTCTTTAAATTCAAGTGCTTTTTCAAATTCATCGACGCCATATTGATCGCGCTCTGCGACGCAGCGAATTTCAACAATGGTGCGTTCATCCAGGCCAAGTTTTTCGGCAATTTGGGCGTCTGAAAATCCTGGCTGGCGCTTGTCCGCAGGTAGATGCTCGTGGATGTTGATCTGTACCGACTGGGACATCTCAACCACCTGGGCGCGGTATTTCCGGTAGATATCCGGTTCGACAAAAAAGAAACCCATGTCATTGTCTCCGACTATTTGAGGATACGATGTTTTTGCCCGACCGGGCAGACGCGCATACATTCAAAGCATTGCCCCTGGGACACATTCGCGTATGTGATTGACCAGAGTGTGCGTGAAAAAAGCGATGAATTCAGGATCATGCGGCGGCGCTCGGGATCATCTTCATCGAACATGACGCTGAGGGTTTTTTGAAATCCGGGGATCCAATGAGTTTCCGCCCGCGCCGTACATCGCGGGGCGTCAAACCGGCGCTCTTTGATCTTGTCGTCATCATCGAGACTGCCACCAAGACAACCACCATCGTCAATCGGGCAGGTCGCCATGCACGGGGTGGTTTGATGTTCSCGCCACATCKYGACRCAGTCRGGGGCCGGGCATACTGGCTCCACCATTACCCCATCGACCGGCATCGGCATGGTGGTGAGAACCGCGCCAAAATACATGAAACCAAATTCCGGGTGCAGCACYGGTCCGGCCAGACTGCGGGTGCCACATCCAGCCAGCTCGGCTGCCAGGGCAATTTCAATAAACGGCAGCCTGGCCTGATCGACACCGGGCGGGACATTCAAAGCATAATAGCCAAATTCCCGTTCAATCGATTGAGCAACCTTGTTGCCTAATCCAGTGATCCGGTCGGTTGTGGAAGAAACTTCCATGGTCTGATAGTTCGGGCTTTGCCAATCTCCGGCGCGGGGCTGGGCACCTCCAAACACAACAACCGATTTTGCTTTTGGCAAAAAATCCGTCGGGCGATGGCCAGGTTGCGCTGCGCCAAATGCTTCGGCGTCTGCAATGCCCATTACCAGTGCGCCGCCTCTGGTCACGACATCCCGCAAGCGCTCTTTTGCGCCCACCTCATCGAATATGGGGGCTTCGGCGATCTCGGTTTGTTTTGTGTCGGTAACAACGCTCATTTCAGTTTCCTTTCGCTGCGGCCAACGGGGCAGACGCGCATACATTCAAAACATTGCGCGACGCTTTCTTTATAATGGCTGATAGCCGAACAGGACCGATTGAAAAAATCCGAATTGATCATGACATCGCGTCTGTCTTTATCCTCTTCAGCTGCAATTTCACCCATGGCTTTTTGGAACGAATTGATGCCAAAATTCATCGCCCGGTGGACACAGCGTTCGCGGTCGAAATAGGAGAATGAAATCTTGCCATCTTCATCTATATCGCCGTCGAGGCAGCCGCCATCATCGGACGGGCACACCGCCATGCAAGGGGTTTTGCCGCCTGCGCGAAATATTTTCACGCACATCGGCGCCGGGCAGACATCCTGTTCCAGCCGGTCGTCATATTCGAGCGGCAGGGTTGTCAGGCAGGCCGAATAATAGAGCAAACCATATTTTGGATTGAGGATTATGTTTGCCGCCAAGCTCCGCGTTCCCAGACCCGACAGGACAGCGGCCAGCATCATCGACATCTTTGGCTGATGCCCGGCAACCGGCAAACCCGGAGCCTGCATGGCGTAATAGCCATAATTCATTTCGATATGATCGCAGACCACATGGAGCGCACGGTCATTGGCAAAATCATAGCCATTGACCTCCATGATCCGGTGGTTGGGGGATTGCCAGGCGCCAGCGCTTGGTCCCCTGGATCCGACAACAATGACGCTTTTGGCGCCGGGCAAAATATCCTCAGGGAGATAGCCGTCAGGCACATATTCGCGCCAGCGCTCGACCGGCGCGATGCCAACCACGTCACCCCCCATGGATAATGCAAGGCTCTTGATCGCGGCGGTGCAGGCGCCTGGATTGATATCTACTTTTACATCCATATTCATAACCCATGACTGGATTCACGGTTGATATTTTTAATATTCTATATTATTTAATATGTGATATATTTATACATTAAATAAAAAATGTCCAGCGTCTTTGGACCCATTCAAAATTGGAGGCACCGAGCCAAATCATGCAATCCGGGCAAACCGCCAGAAAAACCCAACGAGATCCAAACCTGTCGCTCCAGACGTGGCTACATCTGATGAAGACCGCGAAGGCGGTTGAAGCCCAGGTCAGCCGTCGCCTGCAAAGCAAGTATGGCCAGAGCCTGCCGCGGTTTGACGTGTTGTCTCAATTGTACCGGTTTGAAGAAAAGTGGGTTTCAACCGGGAAGCTGGCAGGCAAGGTGATGGCGGCGAGCGGCAATATAACCGCCCTGCTGGACCGGATGGAAGCCGGGCAATTGATCGAGCGCCGCGCCAGCCCCGATGATCGCCGCAGTTATCAGGTCCAGATGACGGGAGCTGGCAAAAGGCTGTTTCTGGATATGGCGGAAGATCACGCCCAATGGATCGATGCTGCGATTGGCGGCCTGCCGGAAACGGACCGGGCGACACTGATCGAATTATTGAAGGCTGTGCGAACAGAGGTTGAAAAAACCCGATAAGCACATGCCGGAACAAGGGGGAAGACTAATGGGTCATTACGACTTGCCTGCCTCGCGGGCTGAAATTCGGGAAATCCAGAGCGTACGCAAACGCGAAGTTTTTGAGCGCGCCAAAACCGCCTCCTGGTACAAGGGCAAGCTTGATCATATTAACCCAGACAAGCTGGACGATCCGGAAGAATGGCAAAAAATCCCTATTCTCGATAAAGATACCCTGCGGCAATGGAGCCATGAAGAATTCATGACGCAGATATGCGTCGCACCAAAGGACCAAATAGCTGAATATTGGCGTTCTGGCGGCAGCACAGGCAAACCAGTTTTTTATCCGCGCACCTTTGAAGACGTCACCCAGGGCATTATTTCCTGGGGCCGCAATTATGAGTGTATCGGCATTTATCCGGGCGATTTATGCCATATATCGTTCCCGATCGGCATCCATCCAGCGGGCCAGATTTGGGCACGCAGCGCGCATCATGCGGGCATTGGCATGAATTGGGTCGGGGCTGGAAATTCGGTTCCCTCGCGCATCCAGCTTGATCTGATCCAGAGCCTGAAACCAACGGTGCTGGTCTCGATGCCAGGCTTTGCCATCCATCTGGCAAATCTGGCTGAAAATGAAGGCATCGACCTGACCAAAAGCAGCATCCGTAAAATTGTTTGTTCTGCAGAATCCTTGTCGGCATCAAAACGCGAAAAACTGACCCGGATGTGGGGCGCGGAAATTTATGATGTTTTCGGTATGTCAGAAGCGGGCCTGATGGGTGCGGAAAGTGAAGCCCATGACGGCATCCATATCTGGAGCGATATGTATTTTGTCGAAGTGGTCGACCCCGATACCGGAAAGCAATTGCCTGAAGGTGAAGCCGGGACATTTTGCGTCACGCCGCTGGTGACCAGCAACGCGACGCCGTTTCTGCGCTGGAATTCAGGCGACGTGGTTCGGTATTTCGAACACGGCAAATCGAAAAATATCCACGGCGAACTTTTCCCGATCATCCAGCACGCCCATCGCACAACCGGGTTTTTCAAATTAAAGGGCGTCAATATAAATCACACGGATTTCGAAGATTTTGTCTTCGCCAATCCCGACATCACAGATTTTCAGGGTGTTATGTCGACGGCACAATCCGGCATCGAGCAATTCACTGTCCGGATTGAAATCAGACGGGGAAGTGACGCCAAGGCCGTCACCGATAGTTTCAAAATCGATATCACCAATTATACCCAAATACGCATTGTAAGGATTAAAATACGATTGGTAAAAAGCATTTACGTTTTCTAAGGTTACATTGTTAACGGTTTTTTCGGTTAAAAATTCGCCATAGGGATGTTTTACTCCATAGGATAATGCTCTGCCCACCCTACCAGCTACAGCATCTACACTTTTTCATTCAGTAAAAAGAGAAAAACTAAAA
>JAESRU010000052.1 GCA_016764455.1 Hyphomicrobiales bacterium
CCCGTAAAGATAAATTAGCCATAGCTCAGGTTAAAACAAAATCAGCTACTCATAAAGCAATTGATCCCTCTCTGTTTTTATCTAAAGGGACCACGAACGAGTCTGAAGCGTTCTCTATTGAGGTGGTGAAATTACCCGCTAAAAAACTGGTTTATATCCCAATCACTTTAAAAGATATTGAAACTGTTGTTGACGGCTACAAGAGAATAATAAGATGGGCCAAAGCAAGAGACTTGATAAATTCAAACAGTGAAATATTTGGATTAATGCAAGACTTTCCTGCATTTACCGCCCTTGAAAAATGCAGATTTCACACCTGTGTTTCTGTTGTCAGTGAACCAGCAGTTTCCGGAGAAGTTAACTACAAAGAAATACCATCCGGAACATATGCTACTTTCATTGTTAAAGGTGAAATTAATGAACTAATCAAATCTATATCCCAATTCGCCAATCAATGGCTCCCGGTGGATCAATATATTGGCGGCATCGAGCATGCCATTCTGCATCTTCTTTATTCCCGCTTTTTCACCCGCGCCATGAAGGCCACCGGGCATCTTGATCTGGATGAGCCGTTTGCCGGGCTCTTCACACAGGGCATGGTGATCCATGAAACCTATCGCAAGACGGATGGTACCTGGGCAACGCCGGACGAAGTTTYGATTACWGAATCAGATAATGTTCGCACCGCAAAACTAATTGAGACCGGCGAAACGGTTGAAATTGGTAGTGTGGAAAAAATGTCAAAATCCAAGCGCAACACCGTCGACCCAACCGACATTCTGGAGACTTATGGTGCCGATACCGCGCGCTGGTTCATGCTGTCGGATTCGCCACCTGAACGCGATATCATCTGGACCGAAGCTGGAATCGAAGGCGCATGGCGTTTCGTTCAGCGGCTTTGGCGTTTGGTGCATGATGCCAAAGAACAATCTTCAAACGAAGCTATCTCCGAAAATCTGGATGGCCCGGCACTTGAATTGCGCAAAATCGCCCACCGCTCACTGGCAGCCGTGGCGGCAGATATCGAAGGCTTGCGGTTCAACCGGGCAGTGGCGCATATTTATGAATTCGCCAATGCTTTGTCTGCGTCCTTGCCGACCGGTGACGATTCTGCTGGCACAACACCAGAGATGAAATCAGTTATTGGCGAAGCGCTGCAATTCCTGATCCAGGGTTTTGGTGCCATGATGCCGCATCTTGGCGAAGAATGTTGGCAGGCTATTGGTGGCGACGGGCTGTTAGTTGACAAGGCATGGCCTGAAATTGACCAAAGTCTTTTGCAGGATGACACTGTGACCATCGCCGTGCAGGTCAATGGTAAACGCCGTGATGAATTGACAATTGCCCGGGATATGGCGAAAGAAGATATTGAGAAAGCCGCGCTCGCCCTCGATAATGTGATCCGGGATATTGGCGACCGGCCTGTCAGGAAAATAATTGTGGTGCCAAACAGGATCGTCAATGTCGTTGCATAACCGCGTCTCTCGCCGTTCCTTCACGGCTCTGATCTGCCTTTCGGCCAGCCTGGTGCTAACCGGTTGTTTCCGACCAATGCTGGCAGAGCGCAGCAATGGGTCGTCGGTATCAAGCGATCTGTCYCAGATTTATATTGARGTTATGAACACMCGGRTTGGSCAGGTAATCCGCAACGACCTGATTTTTGATTTCGGCGGCAATAGCGCTAGTGGGTCAGCTTTTCAATTATCCATTTCAATCGATGTCACAAAAACCAGCGCCCTGGTTCAACCCAACACACGAGCGCGGGGGAAGACAATATCGATTACCGCAGTCTATACCCTGACAGATACAATTTCTGGCGAAGTTGTGCATGGCGGCACCGCATTTTCACGCGCATCATATGATTCGTCTGCGGCCCTGTTTGCCAACGAGCGGGCTGAATTGGATGCCGAGAACCGCGCGGCAGGCGTTCTCGCCAACGATATCAGCATCCGGATATCCGCTTGGTTTGCGGCCAATCCATCTCCCAGATCATCTTCCTGACATTTTCCACCGGGGCCGGCCATGACCGCCATTACAGCCAACCGGGTAAACGCTTTTCTCAATAATCCACCTGAGAATTTTCGCGCAATTCTAATCCATGGCAGTGACCGTGGCCTCGTCAATGAACGCGCCGGGGCTCTTGCCAAAAGGTTTATCGGCCAAAGTGACAACGAATTGTCAATCACCCGCCTGACATCAGGCGATCTTGAACTTGACCCCGGTCGGCTTTCTGACGAAGCCACGTCGATCGGGCTGTTTGGAGGCAAACGAGCTGTTCGTGTGCGACCGGAAAAATTACAAATTGCTGATCAGATAGAAAATGTTCTGGAGCGAATTCCCGACGATATTCTGGTTATCGTTGAAGCTGGTCAATTGACGCCCTCTTCCAAATTACGAAAGATGTTTGAAGCATCACCCGCCTGCGCTGCTTTGCCCTGTTATTCTGACGGCGTGGGTGACTTAAAGCAGATCATCATTGAGCATTTGCAAAAGTCAGGACTTGGTATCGATAGCGACGCCGTTGCCGCGCTTAGCGCCCAACTTGGCAGCGACCGCCAGGCSACGCGCTCYGAACTRGATAAACTYGCGCTCTATTGTTTTGGTCARGAKCAGGTCRGYCTTGCYGATATCRCMRAYATTATCAGCGAYACRTCCATGCTCAATATCGAYGATTTATGYGATTCGTCCGGTCTCGGGCRYCTGCAAGAAWGTGATTTAYTGCTWCARCGMTTGCTGCAAAGCAATRTTGCRCCRGACCGRRTTYTGGCCGGGATCAAYCGACACTACATGCTTTTGCATGAATTACGGAATGGRGCCGATAMMGGYGGCCRMCCRGAYGATMTGGTYGCSCGCYACCGCCCGCCAATYTTYTTCAARCGMAAGGCKGCGGTCATCARYCAATGCCGTATCTGGCGRTTRCCGGATTTGAACCGRRCGCTKGAAATTATCGGYAAAGCTGAATGGCAAATCCGMCAGGGCGAYGGYYTKGCKCGTGAAACAATATCAACCGCGATTCTGACAATTTGCGCCAGGGCAGCTTCAATCATCGGCCGCAGCCGCGCCTCATAACCAGATCAAATTTTAATTTTCGCGGATACCCTGCAAGCGGCGACAGACATGATCCAGCTGCTCAAGGTCATTGTAAGCAATKGTGATCTCACCCTTGCCACCAGCCCCATGGCGGATTTTTACCCGGTACCCCAAAGCRCTGCACARGGTTTCTTCCAATGCCCTTGTATCAGCGTCGAGCGCCGGCACTTCAGCCAAAGTTGATGGCCGGCTCCGGCCAGAGGTGTTTCCAGCCCGGCGCGCCAATGCTTCGGCCTGTCGCACATTCAACCCGTCCCKGACAATGRCCTTGGCCAGCGACAAMGGATCATCATGGCCCACCAGAATTTTCGCGTGCCCTGCTGTTATCGTGCCTGACGCCAGCATGTCACGCACAGCATCGGGGAGTTTTAGGAGGCGCAACATGTTGGCCACGTGAGACCGGCTTTTGCCGATCGATTCACCAAGAGAGGCCTGGGTATATTCATGTTCGTTCATGAGTTGCTCGTACCCGAGCGCTTCTTCCAGAGCGTTCAGGTCGGTCCGCTGGATATTTTCTACCAGCGCAATTTCCATCGCTTCGCGATTCCCCAATTCACGAATCACAACAGGAATTTCATGAAGCCCTGCCCGCTGGGACGCCCGCCAGCGTCGCTCACCGGCAACAATTTCATATTCATCCGGAACACCCGGCGCCGGGCGCACGATGATCGGCTGAACGACACCGCGCTGCTCAATCGAGCTGGCAAGATCGGCTAGGTCGCCTTCATCAAATTCTTTGCGCGGGTTGCGCGGGTTCGCCCGGATCAACGCGATAGGAACCTTGCGCACGCCTTCTAGCAGCGCCGTTCCCCCGTCTCCGCTCTCGTCGTGCATGTCACCGATCAAGGCTGCAAGACCGCGTCCCAACCGCCGACCACCGGATTCGCTTGAAGGGGATTTTTCGTTATTGTCAGTCATGTTTGTTCCGGTTCCGAATCGAATTTATTTTGCATTTCAGGATTGAAGTTCAGCAACCCGCCCGGTCAATTGCCGCTCGCGCTGGATAATTTCCGACGCCAGCTTGATATAGGCCTGGCTACCTGCGCAGTGATAATCATAAAGCAATACCGGTTTGCCATGAGACGGCGCTTCCGACACCCGCACATTGCGCGGGATCACGGTTTCATAAACTTTTTTCCCGAGAAATGCCCGTACATCATCCACCACCTGATTGGCCAGATTATTGCGGGCATCAAACATTGTCATCACGACCCCCTGGATTTCGATATCCGGGTTGATGGTTTGTTTCACTTCGTCAACCGTCTTCAAAAGCTGGCTCAGGCCTTCAAGCGCAAAGAATTCGCATTGCAGCGGCACCAGWACCGCRTCACACGCYGCCATCGCATTGATGGTCAACAGATTGAGGGACGGCGGGCAATCGAACAGGATGTAAGTGTAAACCGGCTCGGTCGTACTATCGGCCGATTTCCGATAGCCTTGTGTCACCAACAAGTTGCGCATCAACAAAGCCCGGTCGCGCTTTTGCGATACTTCCAACTCAAACCCAAGCAGGTCCATTGTGGACGGCACCACAAACAATCGCGGGATCGCCGTTTCCTGAACAGCGGCTGCCAGATCAGCATTTCCAACCAGCATGTCGTAGCTTGAAAAAGGCCGATGCTCCCGGTCAATCCCGAGCCCGGTGCTAGCATTTCCTTGCGGGTCCAGATCGATAATCAGAACCCGTTCTCCCGTGGCCGCAAGCGCGGTGCCCAGATTGATCGCAGTTGTGGTCTTGCCAACCCCGCCTTTCTGGTTGGCCAGCGCCAAAATACGCGGTGTCTTTTTGATGTTATTCGATATCATTTCACGCCACTTGAAATTTGTTACACACGATTCTCTCGGGCAGCTTGATTTTTGCGCCGGGGTTCTGAAATCATCAATATCCGACCATCGGGGTCGGTCAAGCTCTCATACCGGTTTTCCTTGAAATCCCAATATCTGGTAGCCTCTTCAAGTTCTTCTACCATATGAAGACCTTTTTGGAATAGAAATTGTGTATAAGCGCCAGCCAAAGGGGTCGCCAGATCGAGCAATTTGCGCAGGTTTGCCAGCGCCCGCGCAGATATAACGTCCGGCACAACAGGGTTTTGCGTTTTAAGTGCCTCGATTCGGCAATTGTGAACCACCGCACTCACCCCGGCTTCCCGACAAACTGTTTGCAAAAACGCAGCTTTGCGGCTGGTGGATTCCACCAAATGCATCTGGATATCCTGACGCAGGATCGCGACCACCAATCCTGGAAAACCAGCGCCAGAACCAAGATCCATCCAAACCCGGGCTTTGGGAGCAAGCAAGGCTAATTGGGCACTATCAGCAAAATGCCGCGACCAGATATCTGGGATAGAWTTCTTTGAGATCAGGTTGGTTGTCTTTTGCCAATGACACAAAAGATCATGCATTATCTGCAACCGCGCCATGGTTTCACGTGAAACATTAAACGCGGCCTGGAACGAATCCGCCCCGGAGATGGCACGAACAGGTTCTGGATCAAGCAGTTTTTGCAAAATTGCCACGCTTCAAATAGGCCAGCAAAAGAGTAAGAGCCGCAGGCGTCACCCCGTCGATCCGGCTCGCCTGCCCAAGGGTTTCCGGGTTCACAAGTTTGAGTTTTTCCCGAACTTCACCGGACAGGCCCGGTATGGCACCAAAATCCAGACTGTTGGGAAATTTGAGGTTCTCGTCCCGTTTGAAAGCAGCAATATCTGCAGCCTGCCGGTCGAGATAAACCGCATACAGGGCTTCAATTTCCAATTGGCGAACCTGATCCATGGTCAAATCTACCAGTTCCGGCCAGATCGTTTTCAATCGGTCCACATCGATATCTGGATAAGCCAGGAGATCATATGCAGAGCGTTTAACGCCATCCTGATTGACCTTGAGCCCCGCCAGATTGGCTTTATTGGGACTGATCGACAGAGATCGTGCTAGGGAAATAGCTTCATCAACTTCGTTGCGCCGATTTTCAAATACAGCCTGGCGATCAGAAGACACGCATCCGACGTCTATTCCAACAGGGGTCAACCGCAAGTCAGCATTGTCTGCCCGCAACGTCAGGCGATATTCGGTGCGCGAGGTAAACATCCGATAAGGTTCGCTAATTCCTTTGGTGACGAGATCATCGATCATGACACCCAGATATCCCTCAGACCGCGAGAAAATCACCGGCGCCTGTCCACTGGTTGCACGGCCAGCGTTTAGACCGGCTACCAGACCTTGCGCCCCCGCTTCTTCGTACCCTGTGGTACCGTTGATCTGCCCGGCAAGGAAAAGCCCCGGCCATTTTCTGGTCTCAAGAGCCGCAGTAAGCGCCCGTGGGTCGACAAAATCATATTCTATTGCATATCCCGGCTGAATGATCCGGACATCCTCCAGCCCCTTGATGGTGGCTAGAAACGCTTTTTGCACATCTTCCGGTAGGGACGTGGAAATTCCGTTGGGATAAACCGTGAAATCATCCAGGCCTTCCGGCTCCAGAAAAATCTGATGGCTGTCGCGGTCACCAAACCGGACAATTTTGTCTTCGATTGATGGGCAATAGCGCGGACCCCGGCTTTCAATCTGCCCGGAATATAACGGTGATTGTTCAATATTTTCTTCAATCACACGATGGGTCGCCCCATTGGTATGGGTGATATGACAAGGAATTTGCGGAACCGAAATCTCGCTTGTCATCCGGGAAAACGGTACCGGAACCTCATCACCGTGCTGGACTTGAAGATCGGAATAATTGATCGTGCGCCCATCAAGCCGGGGCGGCGTGCCGGTTTTTAACCGTCCCATGGGAAACCCGGCTTCATAAAGTCGCGCCGACAGGGCGTTTGCCGGCGCTTCACCCGTTCGCCCGGCGGGAATGATTTTTTTGCCCAAATGCATGACACCGCGCAAAAAGGTGCCGGTTGTAATTACCACCGCACCGCTTTTCAATGTGCGTCCATCACCAAGACAAACCCCCACAACCCGATCGCCGTCGAACAAAAGGTCGTCAACCGACGCTTCCTGAACTGTCAGCCCCGGTGTCGCAGCTATCTCAGCCTGCATGGCATTGCGGTAGAGTTTACGATCAATCTGCGCACGCGGCCCCTGTACAGCCGGTCCTTTACTCTGGTTCAAGACACGGAACTGGATCCCGGACAGATCAGCGATCCGACCCATGACGCCGTCAAGAGCATCAATTTCGCGCACCAGATGGCCTTTGCCCAACCCGCCAATAGCCGGGTTGCAGGACATTTCGCCAATGGTATCCCGCCGATGTGTCACCAGACAAACGGACGCACCAACCCGTGCCGCAGCCGTCGCGGCTTCACAGCCTGCATGACCACCACCAACAACGATCACATCGAACCGTTGGATATCGATTGAGCCAATATTCTTAGCGTCCATTAAAAATGTCCGGTTAATCAAAAAATTCGGCAATGCGCTTCGCCGACCAAATACGTTGCGCCTTCTCTATCGCGCCCCGACAAGCGCGTCAAAGGAACTGAGCCGATTATGGAAATGTTTCACGTGAAACATCATGGACAAGGCTCTATTTGCCAATACAGAGCTTGGAAAAAACGATATCCAGCAAATCTTCCACATCGACCCGTCCTGTAATCCGCCCCAGATGTAACGCTGCCTGCCGCAAATTTTCAGCTGAAATTTCCGCCGGTTGTTGAGGGTTTTCCATAAAAACCTTCAGCTCATCAAGTGATCCCTGTAATGCATTCCGATGGCGCGCCTGCGTAATACCGGCGCCTTCGCCCTGACCGCATAATTTGGCAGCCATTTGGAGTAACCAACTTTCCAACGCTTCAATATTCCAATTTTTTTGAACGGAAAGCCGTAAATTTGGGTGACCATCTACATCCAAAACACCATCCGGTACGTTTTTATCCACCAAATCGCATTTGCTGAAAACGATAAGATGATTTTCCTTGTCAAACATATTTTTCTGGGTTTCAACGGCCACATGGGCAGCGTCTTCCAGATACAAAACAATATCCGCCTGAGAAATTGCCGTTTCGGCACGACGAACCCCTTCGCATTCGATCTCGTTTTCCGTATCCCCAAGCCCAGCTGTATCCACCAGAGTGACCGGATAACCGCCCAAATTCAGATCAACCTGGATAATATCCCGCGTAGTACCCGCAATATTTGAAACAATCGCCGCATCCCGCTTGGCGAGTGCATTCAACAAAGTAGATTTTCCTGCATTCGGCGCACCGGCAATCACCACACGCATACCATCACGCAACCGCTCACCGCGGTTTTTATCGTCGAGATGAGCCCCGAATTCTGCAGCAAGGCCCGCAACCTGACCAATTATCTCTGGAACCAGATCAAAATCCGCCACATCATCCTCTTCAGGAAAATCAAGTGCCGCTTCAATCATCGCCAGAGCATACAAAAGACGGCTGCGCCAGGATTCGTATAATCGCGACTGTTCACCGCCCATTTGCCGCACCGCCTGACGACGCTGAAACTCCGTTTCTGCATCCACCAGATCAGCAATACCTTCAATTTCAGCTAGATCAAGTTTGCCTGCATGAAAGGCGCGCCGGGCAAATTCCCCGGCCAGTGCTGGACGACAATCAGAAAACATTGCCAAAATATCCAACAATCGATGACCCACAGCGGCGCTGCCATGGATATGCAGTTCTGCTACATCCTCCCCCGTAAAACTTTCCGGGCCGGGATACCATAGAATAACCGCCTGATCGAGAATATCTCCATCTTTCGGGTCCTGTAAAAATCGAAGACTGGCCCGGCGTGGTTCCGGCAAGGATCCGCTCAAAGCCAACAGGATCGCTTTCGATTTTGGCCCCGAGAGCCGATAAACCGCAATCCCGGCACGGCCCACCCCGCTGGCGAGAGCATAAATTGTTTCACGTGAATCATTCATGGCAAAATGTATACTTATTTCCAAACAGGCGGCAATTTCGTAAGCTCATAACTCAATAAGCGGGAAACAAAAATTTTATGCAAAAATCAACAAACCTTCTGGGCGAGGAAACAAGTCCGTATCTGCTTCAACATCGCGACAATCCGGTTCATTGGCACGCCTGGAACGATACATCCCTGGCGGAAGCTAAGGACTTAAACAAACCAATTCTCCTGTCAATCGGATATGCCGCATGCCATTGGTGTCATGTCATGGCGCATGAAAGCTTTGAAGACCAGGAAACGGCAGATGTAATGAACCGTTTGTTCGTGAATATCAAAGTTGATCGGGAAGAACGCCCCGACGTAGATGCCATTTATATGGCAGCTTTGCATCAATTAGGCGAGCAGGGCGGGTGGCCTCTGACCATGTTCCTAACCCCCGAAGCCGCACCATTTTGGGGTGGAACATATTTTCCAAAAGAACCCAATTATGGCCGACCCGGGTTTATCCAGGTCATGACCGGGATCRCGCGAATTTTCCATGAAGAACCTGAAAAGGTCGCACAAAACCACCGGGCTGTTCGCGAACGCCTCGACCAGCAAAACGCCGCAAAATCACCGGCCAAAATAGATAATGATTTTTTTCTCCAGACTGGTGAAAAAATATTATCAATCTGGGACCCGGTTAACGGCGGCGTACGCGGTGCTCCAAAATTCCCCCAAACCAACATGATCGAAACATTGTGGCGGTGCGGCCAACAAACCGGCAACCAAAAATTTAACAACCAAGCTTTGTTCGCTCTGGAACGTATGGCCTTTGGCGGTATCTATGATCATTTGGCAGGCGGGTTTTCCCGCTACACAGTGGACGAGCGATGGCTTATCCCGCACTTTGAAAAAATGTTGTACGATAATGCCTTGATCCTGAACCAAATGATCAACCTGTGGCCAGAAACCAAATCTCCCATCCTGGAAAAAACCATCGCCGAAACCATTCATTGGTTGAAGCGCGACATGCAAATCGACGATGGCGGCCTGGCTTCCAGTTATGACGCAGATTCTGAAGGCGAAGAAGGACGTTTCTATGTCTGGTCCCGAGCTGAAATTGGACACATTCTAGGAGAGGAAGACGGTGCTTTCTTCGCGCGACATTATGACATCACAACCGGCGGAAACTGGGAGGGAAAATCCATCCCAAACCGGCTTGATGCCACAATACTTGAAGACAAAAAAACCGAAGATCGCCTTAGAAACTTGCGAGCACGTCTTCTCGAAGAACGCAGAAAACGCGTTTGGCCCGGGTTGGACGACAAAATCCTGGCCGATTGGAACGGCCTTGCAGTAACTGCAATATGCAGGGCGTCACGTATGTTCAACCAAAACGACTGGCTTGAATTTGCAAAACAGATATTTCATTTCGTTTCCGAATCAATGTCCAAAAACGGTGTGTTTGTCCACAGCACACGCGCGGGCAAAACAACGGGCCAGGGAATGTTGGCAGATTATGCCAACWTGATCGAAGCCGCCCTTGAATTGTACCAAACCACGCTGGAAGAAAAATACATTGTGCTGGCCAAAGATTGGGCAGACACGGTTCTTCGGCTATTCCCTACAAAGGACGATGGGTTTTTCATGACACCAGAAACCAGCAAAGACCTGATCCTGCGCCCACGCAACGGGGCCGATGACGCTACCCCCAATGGCAACCCTACCATGATGCGGAATTTCATCGTCCTCGGTGCGATTACCGGAAATATAAATTATGACACCAGCGCCCGTAAAATCCTGAMRGCYTTTTCYGGCGATATCAAARAAAACCCRMTSGCCCATGTAGGRCTTCTSAAYGCWTTYGATCAGGCCAACCGACAGATACAGGTTCTGGYAAACAATGACGGGGTRAATAAAAAAAGCGTAGGAAAGATAATTTCCGACGCAAAATTCCCTTATCCTATTGTCTTATATAATAAATCTATACCTGAAACGATGCGCGAAAATATCGCTGCTGAAGCCGTCTCCACTAACCCAGACGGYATCTATGTYTGTATTCCAGGCACCTGCTTGCCGCCAGCATTAAACGAAAAAGAGCTTGTACAGCGCCTGGATGAGGCGGGCACTATGATATCAAACTGATAGGTTTTTAGATCTAAACCCTGAGAAAGATCAAGTATTCCCAGATCAGGTATTCATGGAATCGAAAAATTCTTCGTTGCTTTTTGTCTGGCGCAATTTATCGAGCAAAAACTCGATCGCATCCACAGTCCCCATAGGATTAAGGATACGGCGAAGAACATACATTTTCTTGAGATCATCTTTCCCGACAATCAGCTCTTCCTTACGAGTGCCAGAGCGCAAAATATCCATCGACGGGAAGATACGTTTGTCGGCAACTTTACGATCGAGA
Organism: Hyphomicrobiales bacterium; assembly: GCA_016764455.1. Taxonomy (GTDB): domain Bacteria; phylum Pseudomonadota; class Alphaproteobacteria; order Rhizobiales; family NORP267; genus NORP267. The sequence continues at coordinate 11,357 of JAESRU010000052.1, forward strand.
ATAATTTCAGAATTACCTGTACCCTTGAATTCTTCGAAAATAACTTCGTCCATCCGGCTTCCGGTTTCGATCAAAGCTGTTGCAATAATCGTCAAAGATCCACCTTCTTCGATATTACGTGCTGCACCGAAAAACCGTTTTGGACGTTGCAGCGCATTGGCATCAACACCCCCAGTGAGAACTTTGCCCGAAGACGGCACAACCGTATTATAAGCTCGCCCAAGACGCGTGATCGAATCAAGCAAAATCACCACATCACGCCCGTGCTCAACCAGCCGCTTGGCTTTTTCAATCACCATTTCAGCAACCTGCACATGCCTTGTCGCCGGCTCGTCAAAGGTTGATGAAACAACTTCACCAATCACCGTTCGTTGCATGTCGGTAACTTCTTCCGGCCGCTCATCGATCAACAGAACGATCAGGTAACATTCCGGATGATTGGCTGCAATCGATTTGGCAATATTTTGGAGCAACACCGTCTTACCGGTCCGCGGCGGCGCGACGATCAACGCACGCTGTCCTTTGCCTAATGGCGCTACGATATCAATGACGCGAGCGCTTTTATCTTTAATCTCGCTATCCAGAACTTCCATGTTTAAACGCTCGTCTGGATAGRGCGGCGTCAAATTATCAAAATGAACTGTATGTTGCGCCGTCTCCGGATCGCTAAAATTAATCGTATTGACCTTAAGCAGGGCAAAATAACGTTCCCCATCTTTAGGGCTACGAATATGCCCCTCAACCGTATCGCCGGTGCGAAGGCTGAAACGCCGGATCTGGCTGGGACTGATATAAATATCATCTGGTCCTGACAGATAATTGGCATCCGACGAGCGCAGAAACCCAAATCCGTCCTGCAAAATCTCTACAACACCCTCACCGATAATATCCACATCATCAAAAGCGAGCTGCTTGAGGATTGCAAACATCTGCTCTTGTTTCCGAAGCGTACTCGCGTTTTCCACTTCCAATTCTTCAGCAAAAGCCAGCAATTCAGTTGCCGATTTGCCTTTTAGCTCGCGCAGTTTAATTTCCTGCATTTTTAACTCCGGAGATTGAACGATATATTTGAAAATAAGATCACGTGTTTGGTTTGTGCAAAAACATCAACCAAAACACAGAACTGAAGGGAGGAATGGCCCGGAACCGGGACCCAATATCTGAACGAATATCAGGATCGCCCAACTTTACCAGAACTATTTTTACCAGAYCAAGAATAAAACCGGTCAAAAAACCWTAAAGACATGATTCAAAAGGGCTTAACAACAACCATAAATACGATGAATATCATCAACAAAGTAGGTATTTCATTGATCAAACGAAAAAACCGGGCCGATCTGACATTTTTTCCCGTAGCAAAATCCATTTGCCTTTGCTTTAGAAAAAAATGAAACCCGGTCATAGCAATTACAGCTACAAATTTCACATAAAACCAATAATCGGCTGAAAACAGCCCAAATCCATAAAGCTGCCAAAAGAGCCCCAGCCCGGCTACCCATGAAACCAAMATGGCTGGCGTCATGATAATTCTAAGAAGCTTTTCTTCCATTATCTGGAATATACGATCCGTATTCCCGCCCGGTTTAGCATCAACATGATAGACAAAAATACGGGGCAAATAGAGAAGCCCGGCCATCCAGGATATCACGGCTACARTATGAAGCGTCTTGAATAGCAGGAACGCCAATTTAAACGCCTCTGGTTGCTATTGAATAAGCGCGCACCTTCGCAACCAAGTGTTCTACGTGAGCAATAGGTGTCTCCGGCAAAATACCATGCCCCAGATTGAA
>JAESRU010000178.1 GCA_016764455.1 Hyphomicrobiales bacterium
CATCAATACCACCCAGATCAGGCATAATCCGCCGGATCGGCGCTAACACCGGCTCGGTCAACCGCCGCAACGTATCCGCCACCATATAAACGAACCGGTTCTGGGTATTGACCACGTTAAAGGCGATCAGCCAGCTTAAAACAGCGCTCGCGATAATCACCCAGACATAGATCTGGAGGATATTGAGGAACAAAAAAACAAGAGAATTCATGGCCGGTCCAATTCGGGCTGTTGTGTCTCCGACATGTAACCCCACGCCCCTGCAACTGCAAGGCTTTCAACGAGATCAGGGATTTTGTCAATTCGCCAAAATCTGGCCGATCCGCAATGCAGCGATCCGGTCAACCTGGGCAAGCGCTGCTGCAAATTCCTGCTCTGGATCATGGTCAACACGGGCTTTGAAAATTTCCAGAATTTCCGGGCGCGTATAGCCGCGTACCGCGATAATGAAAGGAAAGCCGAATTTTTCCGTATATCGCGTGTTCAGGTCCTGAAATGCGACAAATTCTTCAGGTGTACATTGATCAAGACCGGCGCCTGCTTGTTCTTCTACAGACTCGTCTGTCAATTCACCGCGCTGCGCCAATTTTCCCACCAGATCAGGATGCGCCCGTAACAATTCCAGCTTTTGGGTTTTGGATGCCCCGTCAACAATCGCCGCCATCATCCCGGCCAGCGCCACCGGATCATCATGCTCAGGCGTTAGCCTCAACCCGTGGGCAGCAGTCGCAATCCAGGGAGAATGCTCATAAACCGAGCCATACTGCTCAACAAAATCCCGTTCATTCATCTGCGATGGTTTCATGGCGCTCTCTTTGGTTGGACCACCAATATAAACTTGGTCGGTTTTAGTTCACAGCCTTCAAGCTTAACCGAGGCGATGCAATCGGAATATGTTAAACAGTCAAATGAGCATCAAAGCCTGAACGGAGCGAACGCGAAGACAAAGGAAATTAAAAATTGCGATCCATATATAAGAATATTTCACTGGGTGCTGATTCTATCATTTGTACAAACCTATTTCACCGAGTTTGATTTTTTGAATTTGCACGTATGGTTTGGCTACGTCATATCTGCTTCGCCTATTTTTCGTACTACCGGTGTTCTTCTGGCCTGTATTCACCACAGCGTAAATCTTGTAAAATCCATGTTCACGGGGAAAAACAAAATTGACCACAAAATCCGTCCAATAATTGGTTTTGTTGGCGCATAACGCTAATAAATTGGGGTGGGGGCGCCGGTATTTGGTCCAAGCAAATTCTCCGCCCGGCGAATATACTATCCCGTGAGGATCAACTACATCCCAGGGATAATCGGAATTTCCAAAAAGATTACAGTCCGGCGCGATGACCGATACTGAGTCTTTGAGCTCCAGCGTGTGTTTGCGCGTGGGGTGCATCGCCATCAAACATGCAGGCTAAAATGTTGAGACATCTGTCGCGCTGGCTTCAACATTTATAGCAATGGAATTAATCCCGATAATGCCCAAGAATGAAGTTGGCATCGATCCACTGGCTGTCCCATATATATCGCCGCCAACAATATTGAAATTTGCGGTCGCTTGAACAAGTTTTTCGTGTGAATCGTAAAAATTATTTGCTTTGGTTTCAGCCTCATTTGGATCAGAAAGCGAAACGGCACCCGCCAATACGGACGCATCTATTATTTCCTGCAAATTCGACCTTACCCTTGATGCATTTGCGTAATCTATCCCCCCGCCAACAGCAACTAATATAGGAGTGAATAACAACGCAAAAACTAAGGCTACGTTACCGTTTTGTGATTGAAAATAATCACGAATATTACAATTGAATAAATTATTAATCTTTTTATCAAAATTTACAAAAAATATACTACAAATTGTTTTCATTATTTTTACTCAATTAATTTTAATCCGAACGGCATTTAACTGCGCCAAAAAACAATGTGTACATTCTATTTGCTACAAATTTGTTAAATTACCCAAAATCTGGACGAGAATTGCGAGGGCTCTTGGTTGAAAAAGAGGCCGCGGCCTCAAGCAATCTGCGTTATGATATGCACCTGCTGTATCGCATCCAAGCACAGCATGCTTTGTGTCTAACCAAAAATCGATCTGGCAGCGCAYGGTGACATACTCATCGGGTATTTGGAGCCTGGTGGCCATATTTACCCCACTTTACCAAACAACCAGATGGGCCAATTCATTGAAGGTGGGTCAAAAGAATGTTCGAAATTCCGCTTGTCCCCATCATGGCCAAAACCGGGCTGGTATTATTATCTTTGTCACGCCTGCTCAATTGAAATATGGCTAAGCTGACGCGCAAATTACGGGTCACATTCCCTCTTGCAGAAAGTCTGGTTATCCAGGCAGGACTTCGGCGATGGTAAATCCAAATCTTGCAGAGAATAGACAGCGCGGATTTTATTCCGCGGCGACTTTTCACCACCGTTTTGGCCGGGCGCTGTTTCGCGTTCGATTTGTCATCCTGTGCGTCGCGTTTATCGGAGCGATCACGTATGTAAATTATGCCGTGCCAACCAGCTGGGTATTCATTTCGTCTCTGGCAATCATTGCCGTCGCCATGGTCGGCACCAGAAACAACGCCGGCAATTCCGGTATTGGCGTCTCAGACGCTGGTGTCTCCGGTGCTGGCGTCTCAGACGCTAGCGTCGCAATTGTTTCCAAAACAGAAAGTCCGGTGGCGCGGGAAATCATCCACCTTGCCGGCAGTTTGCCGGATCCCTGCTTTTTGTTACATCCAGATGGCCGAGTAATTTTTCAAAATCCACCTGCGGAAGAAAGTTTTGGACAAATACAATCAGGCGCCAGTATCTATGCCCTTTTGCGCGCACCCGAAGTTAAAGACACGATCGAACATTGTGTAGCCACCGCCGGATCGGCCCACATCCAATATTTTGAACGGGTCCCGAACGAAAAACTGCTCGATGTGTTTGTGGCCCGGCTCGGCATGCATACCGGTCTGGTGAATGACGAGAACCCACCGATCATGCTGCTGCTGCGCGATCTTACCCAGCAACACCGCCTTGATCGTATGCGGGCAGATTTTGTCGCCAATGCAAGCCACGAATTACGCACCCCGCTGGCATCCCTCACAGGGTTTATCGAAACCCTCAAAGGGTCGGCAAAACACGATACCGCGGCGCGGGAACAATTCCTCGACATTATGGAGACCCAGGCCAACCGCATGTCGCGCCTGATCAATGATCTGTTGTCGCTCTCGCTGATTGAGATGAATGTCGATCAGCGCCCAGACGATATTGTCGACCTCAAAGAGGTGGCAGCCCATATTATTGATACCCTGAAACCAATTTCCGAAAGGTCCGGGGTCAAGGTTACGCTGGAAGCGCTGGAGCAAAATTATCTGGTGCCAGGCGCCCGGGACGAATTGGTCCAGGTTGTTCAAAACCTGGTTGAAAACGCCATCAAATACGGCCAGGACGGCAAGCTGGTAGACGTATCGATTACCAATTTGGCCCGCATCGACGCGCCAGATGAAATTCTATTCACCGTTCGCGATGCCGGGCCTGGCATTGCGCCTGAAAACATTCCCCGGCTGACCGAGCGATTTTACCGGGTTGATGTGGCGTCAAGCCGGGAAAAAGGCGGCACCGGCCTTGGCCTGGCAATTGTAAAACACATCCTGAACCGCCACCGAAGCGGGTTGAAAATTACCAGTAAACCGGGGGATGGCGCGACATTCAGCTTTATCCTGGAAGCCGTCTCCGACGCCAAACAATCCCCCTGATTTTCCACAAGCATCTTGTGTCACGCGACTGTCRCACAAACGACATAGAGCCGTAGCGAACAGGTTCTATTTGACGCTTGCGAAAGACGCCGGACAATCAAATCGGCGGCTTTCGGTTAAACAGAAAATTGGACAATCAGGAGAAGTTTAATGAACTTCAAGATCTCTGTAAAAATCGCGTCCCTTGCCGCCGCCAGCCTGTTTCTGGCRAACCCGGCTGATGCACGCGACAGAATTCAGATCGTCGGATCATCTACCGTTTTCCCGTATACCCAAGCGGTCGCTGAAGAATTTACAAACATCACAGGTTACCCGGCGCCAGTGGTCGAATCTACCGGAACCGGTGGCGGCATGCGGATTTTCTGCGCCGGTGTCGGTGAAGGTCATCCGGATCTGACCGGCGCATCACGCGCCATGAAACAGAGCGAATGGGAACTTTGCCAGGCCAATGGCGTAACCGACGTATCAGAAGCACTGATCGGCTATGACGGCCTCTCAATCGCAATTTCCAGAGAGGCAGACGGTGATTGGGATTTGAGCGAAACCCAGCTTTACCTCGGCCTCGCTGCCCAGGTCCCGGTCAATGGCGAATTGGTCGACAATCCTTACCAGAGATGGAGCGACATCGACGCGTCCCTCCCCGACGTTGCAATCCAGGTGTTTGGCCCCCCGCCAACATCAGGTACCCGTGACGCATTTGTTGAATTGGCCATGGAAGACGGCTGTGAATTGCTCGCATTTTTTGAGCAACAGAAAGACAATCTCAGCGCCGACAATTACAAAACATTGGTAAAACAGAATTGTCGCCGCATGCGCCAGGACGGTAATTTCATCGAAGCTGGCGAAAACGATAACCTGATCGTGCAGCGGCTCCAGGCTGATGCCACAGCGCTTGGAATTTTTGGCTATTCGTTTCTCTTTGAAAACGAGGATGTGCTGAAAGCTGTCAGGGTCAACGGCGTTGCGCCAAACTTTGAAACCATTGCGGACGGATCCTACGATATTGCCCGGCCGCTCTTCTTCTACGTGAAGAATGCCCACCGCAATGTGATCCCCGGGCTCAACGAATTCCTGACCGAATATGTCAGCGAAAATGCGTTTGGCCCAGACGGCTATCTGCCGGAACGGGGCTTGGTTGTCCTCTCTAACGAAGGCCGCGAAGACGTCCGCAACACGATCGAAAGCGGTAGCGGCATGACCCGCTACATCAACTAGACTATTTATGTGGCGGGAGCCTGAATATCGGCTCCCGCCTGTTTTTCCCTTTGCCACGCAGCTGGTGCGGACTTGAAAATGTTATCGATACTATTCCTGATATTACTGGTTTTATCGGTCCTGGCTTACAATTTGGGGCGAAGGAAAGCCGCAGGCCTGGTAATTATCACTGGTTCAAAATTGCATTCCCGGCCAGCCTATCACGGTGCTTTTGTAGCCGCTTGGGTCGGAATACCTTCAATTTTTCTAATCCTGATTTGGCTGTTATTCCAGAATTCAGTTCTCGACGCTTTGATCATGACCACCCTGCCAGACGTTGCTTTGGCCGGGCTTGATGACGGCCAGCGCGGGCTTGTTCTGCTGGAAATCAAGGCCATCGCCCGGAACATTATTTTCAAGGAACCAACCCCCGCCATTCTTGAATCAGCAAGCACATACCTGCGTTGGTCCGCTATTGCCAATTGGAGCATGTTCGCAATCGCCATGCTCTTGGCAATTGCCGGATTTTTGGTAACCCGTGCCCGCATCGCCCCCCGTTTCAAGGCGCGCGACCGGGTCGAGTTTCTGCTCGACGGCATGATGATCATCTGCGCAACACTCGCCATTCTCACAACCATCGGCATCATCGTTTCGCTGGTCTACGAATCCATTGCTTTTTTCARCCACGTCCCGGTGCATGAATTCCTGTTCGGCCTGAACTGGGAACCCCAGATCGCGATCCGCGCCGATCAGGTCGCAGGACAAGGCGCGTTTGGCGCTATCCCGGTTTTTGCCGGCACCTTCCTGATCTCCCTGATCGCGCTCGTTATTGCGATACCTGTCGGGCTGTTATCAGCAACTTATCTGACTGAATATTCCGGGCCGACATTCCGTGCCATCGCCAAACCAGCGCTTGAAATCCTGGCCGGGGTCCCTACCATCGTTTACGGTTTTTTCGCTGTCCTGGTGATCGCCCCGGCGATGCGAAATTTCGGCGCGTCTTTCGGGCTGAACATCGCCCCCAACAGCGCATTGGCGGCGGGCGCCGTGRTGGGGATCATGATTATCCCGTTTATCTCTTCGCTCACTGATGACGCCATCCGGGCGGTTCCACATTCCATGCGGGAAGGGTCTCTGGCGCTGGGTGCAACGCCTGCCGAAACCATAATCAAAGTGCTTTTGCCCGCCGCCCTGCCCGGCATTATGGGCGGCATCCTGCTCGCCGCCAGCCGCGTTATCGGGGAAACCATGATCGTCGTCATGGCGGCTGGGTTAATCGCCAACCTGACGGCAAACCCGCTCAATTCGGTGACCACCGTTACGGTTCAGATTGTCACCCTACTGATCGGGGATACTGAATTTGATAATCCGAAAACCTTGGCCGCTTTCGCCCTTGGATTGATGCTGTTCCTGATCACCCTTGGTCTCAATGTTATCGCCCAGCGAGTGGCCCACAAATATCGTGAACAATATGACTGATTTGACCACAAACGAATCCAATACACCAAGCCCACCAACCAGCATCAAGCGCCGCTATGCTGCCAACCGGCGTTTCAAATTTCTKGGTTTGGGTGCCGTATTGTTGGCGCTCGGGTTCCTGACCCTGTTGCTGACCTCAATTACCTTGTCTGGCTATCAGGCATTTACCCAGACCCATATCACCCTGAATGTCACCATTGACCCAGACCAGATCGATGAAGCCGATCCCTTCAAGGGCAATTACCGGGCGATTATCCGCCAAGCTGTCCAGGCTGTGTTTCCTGAGGTARCCAACCGGCGGCAATTACGTAATCTGGTGAAGATGGTCTCTGCCGGGGCACGATATATTGTCCGCGACAAGGTTGTCGCTGACCCCGGTTTGATCGGCACAAGTTTCACCATTTCCGTGCCCGCATCCGACCCTGTCGACCAGTTTCGCAAAGGCAATATTTCCAGAGATACGCCGGAATTGCACCGCCGCATCAGTGATCAGCAAATTGCCTGGTATGACCATTGGGTTGAAGCCGGGGCCGTCAATTCGCCGTTTAATTGGGCGCTGATATTTGCCTCCGACAGCCGCTACCCGGAGTTGGCCGGTCTTTGGGGAGCCATCAACGGATCTTTCTATGCCCTGCTGGTTTGTATCCTGATCAGCTTCCCGGTCGGCATCGCAACCGCTGTTTATCTGGAAGAATTCGCCCCGAAAAACCGTTGGACCAATTTGATCGAAGTGAACATCAACAATCTGGCCGCAGTGCCCTCCATCGTGTTTGGCTTGCTCGGCCTCGCCGTCTTTCTTGGCTGGTTCGGGATGCCCCGCTCCGTACCTCTGGTTGGTGGCCTGACCCTGGCCTTGATGACCCTGCCCACAATTGTGATTGTATCCAGGGCCGCCATTACCGCCGTACCACCCTCAATTCGTGAAGCCGCTTTTGGTATCGGTGCGTCGCGCCACCAGGTGGTGATGCATCACGTATTGCCATTGTCGCTGCCGGGTATTCTGACCGGGACAATTATCGCGATGGCGCAGGCCCTTGGCGAAACCGCGCCGCTATTATTGATCGGCATGAACGCATTCATCGCTGGCGACACTGGCGGCGTGATGGATCCATCAACCGCATTGCCAACGCAAATCTTCATCTGGGCCGACAGCCCGGAACGGGGCTTTGTGGCGCGCACCTCGGCGGCAATCATGGTTCTGTTGGCTTTCCTGGTCACCATGAACGGCATCGCAATTTACCTGCGCCAGAAATTTGAACGCAAATGGTAGCGCAAAACCAGACACAGATTATTTTCCCCGAAAAGGCGGAGTGATATGAACAGTTACAGCCAAACGACAGAAATGAATGTCCACGAACAAAGCGCAGCGATCGCTGCAACAAGCGGAAACATGGCCATGAGCACCAAGATATCTTCAAAAAGCGTCAATGTTTTCTACGGCGAGAATCAAGCCCTTTTTGATGTCTCTCTCAATATCCGCCGGAACCATGTCACAGCCCTTATCGGCCCGTCCGGTTGTGGCAAGACAACCTATATCCGCTGCCTGAACCGGATGAACGACACGATTGAAACCTGTCGCGTTGAAGGCGATTTCAGACTTGATGGCGAGGACATCTATTCCCCGGAAATTGATGTTGTGGAACTGCGCGCACGGGTCGGCATGGTGTTTCAAAAACCAAATCCGTTTCCAAAGTCAATTTTTGATAATGTAGCCTATGGCCCGCGCATCCACGGCATTGCTTCAGATCGCGACGACCTTGAAGCTATCGTCCATTCCAGTCTTGAACGCGCCGGCTTGCTGGCCGAGGTCAAGGATCGTCTGAACGAGCCTGGCACCAGCTTGTCAGGTGGCCAGCAACAGCGACTTTGCATCGCCCGCGCCATTGCCGTGAACCCGGAAGTGATCTTGATGGACGAGCCCTGCTCCGCCCTTGACCCGATCGCGACGGCSCGGATYGAAGAATTGATGGATGAACTGCGCCAGAATTACACCATCGTGATTGTGACCCATTCGATGCAACAGGCAGCGCGGGTATCTCAAACCACCGCATTTTTCCATCTGGGATATCTGGTTGAAGAAGGTGACACCGATCAGATTTTTACAAATCCTCAGGACAACCGGACCCAAGRTTACATTACCGGCCGGTTCGGCTAACGCAACAGGATCAATCCAATGAGCGAACATATTGTAACAGCATTTGCAGAAGAATTATCGATCCTTGGCAGTAAAATTGCCCAGATGGGTGGCTTGGCTGAAAAACAGCTAATCCAGGCAACAGACGCCCTTGCCAGCCTCAACGTGGACCTAGCCAGGGAGGTTATCGAATTAGACCAGCAACTGGACGACCTTGAACGAGAAGTTGAAGAACATGCCATTCTGCTGATTGCCCGCCGCCAACCGGTCGCCCTCGATCTGCGCGAAGTCATGGCCGCAATCCGCCTGTCCACGGATCTGGAACGGATCGGGGATTTGGCGAAGAATATCGCAAAACGCGTGATCGCCATCGAAGGTGCGCGACCAAGAAAGCGGTTAATCCACGGCATTGAACGCATGAGCCTGTTGGCAATGGAACAACTGAAACGGGTGCTCGACAGCTATTCCCGCATGGACGTTGCCGGCGCTATCGAGGTATGGCACCGGGATGAAGAAATCGACGCTATGTACACGTCACTATTCCGCGAATTGCTGACCTACATGATGGAAGATCCGCGCGCCATCACCCCGTGTACCCACCTGCTGTTCGCTGCAAAAAATATCGAACGGATCGGGGATCACGCTACCAACATGGCTGAGACGGTACACTATCTTGTGAATGGTGAACCGATTGGCGATGAACGCCCTAAAGGCGACGAGTCTTCGTTCACCAGCATCGACCATCTCAACCCAGCAAAATAAAGAACTGATATGCCAGCCCGAATTTTAATCGTGGAAGACGAAGAAGCGCTCTCGATTCTTCTAAAATACAATCTCGAAGCGGAAGGCTTTGATGTCTCCGCCAGTGGCTCTGCCGAAGACGCTGAACTTCAGATCGAAGAAGAATTACCGGACCTGATCATTCTTGATTGGATGCTGCCCGGCCTGTCTGGCATTGAATTATGCCGCCGGTTGCGCTCCCGTAAAAATACCAAAAAGGTCCCGATCCTGATGCTGACAGCGCGCGGCGAAGAAACTGAACGCGTTCGGGGCCTGAATACCGGTGCTGACGATTATATGGTCAAACCGTTTTCGGTTCCCGAATTGATGGCGCGGGTCAAAGCGTTGCTACGCCGGGTCAACCCTGAAATTGTATCCGATATTCTGGTGGCCGGTGAATTGGAGCTTCACCGCCTGACCCACCGTGTCTACCGCGCCGGCACGCCTTTGGACCTGGGTCCGACTGAATTTCGCCTGCTCGAATATCTGATGCAAAGCCCAGGCCGCGTCCGCACCCGCACCCAAATGCTTGATGCCGTATGGGGCCGGGATATCTATGTGGAGGAGCGCACCGTCGATGTGCATGTGGGACGGTTGCGCAAAATCCTGAGTAAACCCGGCGACCGCGATCCGATCCGCACTGTGCGCGGTACCGGCTACGCTTTCGACGAAAGCTTCTAGGGCCAGTTTTTGGCGAACGGCTTTTGCAATGCCCGCTCAAGGAGTTCGAGACGGTCCTGGCCATAAAACATGTCGCCATCAACCACATAGGTTGGAGACCCAAATACTGAACGCTCAATGGCTTCCGCCGTATTGGCGGCATAGACGGCTTTTATCTCGTCGCTTGTCGCCGCTTCAAGAAGGGCATCACCGTCCAGGCCAGCTTCACCGGCAAGTCGTGTCAGATTAGCCTTGTCGGCCAGATCCGTATGATCTGCCCAATGGGCCATGAGCAGGGAATGCGCCAATTGATCGACATTATGACCCTGCAAAATGGCAGCGATCACCATTGAATTCACCAATGTAGTATCGTTGCGGTGATTTGACGGCATGCCGAGTTTCAACGGAATATTTCGAAATTCAGCCCAGCGCTCGATCTCGCGCCCGAAATAATAGGCGCGGTGTTTTTTGCTCCGTGCGACAAAAGTAACCGGCGTTACCGCCTCCACAACATCGTCCAAAATCACTGGCTTATGAACGATCTTCCGTCCCGCCGCAGCAGCGATTTCCATAAACCGGGCCGACCCCAGATAGGCAAATGCTGAATGGGCTGAATAAAAATATTCGATTTCTGACATGTGAAGGTTCCTACAATTGAATGATAACTTCATGATGATGGATTGCTGAAATTATGACGGCAAGCCTTATGCGAAATCAACCATGCAAATTTTGTTTTGGAGTTTTACTCTTTGGAATTTTTCAATTCACGCAGAAGACATTCGCTCTGCAAAAAAAGCGAACAAACCTGAGTCTCAGGCTGTCTTTGGATACATTGTTAGGCCAGACAATATAGACGCTAGGCGACATCAGGGTCCAATCCAGCGATAGTGCAATGAGGGAGCCATCCTGAAGATTGTTCCTGACCAAAAATCGCGGTATTGCTGCAACACCGATCCCGCTTTTGACGATTTGGCGCAACGCCGCAACACTATCGACCTCGATCACTGCTTTGGCGTCTAGCGCCGACATTTCGCCGCTTGAATTGATCAATTGCCCGGGTCAACGGGATTTGGCTGAGTTTGATCCAGTCCCAGGATTCAAGGTCGCTCAATTTCCCAGGGCTGGCCCGCCCCGCCAGATATCCCGGCGCCACCACCAATACGCGCTCAATCTCGCAGATTTTCCGCGCCTTATATTGCGAATTTTCCAMSCRKSCRWTKCGMMNNGCKNGMATYGAWYNGTGGAACCGATCAGCTCAATTTTCTGGTCGGAAAAACTGAACTCCAGRTCRATTYTCGGATATTGTTTCGCGAACGCCACAAGGTGATCGATATAGGGCTGGTTTTCAAATACCGCCCCCGCAACAGCAATCTTCAATCGGCCGGCCAGTTGATCAGAACGTTTGGTTATTGCCTCCAAACCAGCTTCAGCTGCTTCGATCATTTTCCGACTGGCTGCAAACAATTCCGTACCATCATCTGTCAGGGACACTTTTTTCTCTTGGATCGGTAGAGCAAGGCTGTACTCAGATGTTTTTCCAACTGGGAAACATGATGACTGACAACCGATGGTGACAGGTTGAGCGCTCTGGCGGCGGCACGGAAAGACCCTGCATCAACAACCGCACGAAAAATACCCAAGGCTCTGAGGTGATCAATCATTCATGCAATCTGAGACCTGCGACGCCATCATGCGCAAACATGGTGCCATCAAACCGGTCACCATACTTCAGGGTGGCAATTAATTTTACAAAAGCAGACAAAACGGGGGCCGGGCAATTTGGCCCCTGACATACAGATTAGTTTCCGRAATTTTCTGCCCTGACCCCAAATTGCGCCGAAGTTTCTGTCAGCCAATGCCAGAATGATCGCGCAAAACCTGCATAGACATAGAGATCATATACAGGCGCATCATCCACCTGATGGATCATTACACCAACTTGCGCCATTTGGGTCTGGGCGCAGAAACCTTTTGACACGACACTCTCGTGAAGATCAAGGCGGCACCCGCGCGACATCAAATCACGCGCTTTGGGGCCTGACACCCGGATACAAATCCGTGCGTCACTTTGCTCAGAAACATACCCGATGCCGGACAGTTTCTTCTCGATTACCGGGGCAAATTTTCCCAGATCATCGGCGTTCGAGACCAGCATCCATTGTCCAGGTGACAAAGGAAAAGCCACGAAATCCTTACAATTGGTTGCCTGCCCCGGGAGAGCATCCAGTTTCAGTTTTTTGGCGACATCATCTGCTTTGCCGTTCCGCGCAAATAGCTGGACCATGGCTTTGGCGGGCTGGACCGACAAATTCACACCCGCGCCATCACCAGCACCCTGCGTGAAAGGTGCAAAATTGCCGAGCGGTGCAACGGCGCCAAAATCCAAATTGCGATCAGTCATCAAGCCGGTCCCCCTCGGGATCAAAAAAATGGGGAGAGCAAATCTCGACCTCAACCGCTTCATCATATAGCGGGTAAACCGCGTTGAGCCGCGCACCTTCATGGACCTCAAGACCGCCTTTCAGATAGCCAAGTCCGATCCAGCATCCAAGTGCAGGGCTATCAGCAACCGAGGTCACCCACCCAAGGCTGGTTTCAAGATTTGCATTGTCCTTGTCGATTATCAGATGAGCGCCGCCACGCAAGCGCCCATCCTTTTGCGCCAGTTTGATGCCGACCAATGTCGCCCGGTCAGGCGCGACCATTCCTTCACGTCCTGCCATGGATTGACCGATGAAAGGTTTCTTGCGGGACATCATCCGGCCAAGCCCCATATCGGCGGCCGTGGTGCGGCCATCAAGTTCGTTACCGGCCACATGGCCTTTTTCGATCCGCAACACATTTAGCGCTTCGGTGCCGTAGGGGATGAGGTCGTGCGCCTTGCCCGCCTCCCAAATTGCGTCCCACATGGCTTCACCATAGCGCCACGGCACGTTGATCTCAAAAGCCAGTTCGCCAGAAAAACTGATCCGAAAAATGCGTGCTATCACGCCGCGCCAGGTAAATGTCTCAACGCCCATGAAGGGCAAGTTTTTGTCAGAGATATCAATTGCTTTGCCGAACGCATCGGTAAGTATCTTCCGCGCATTCGGCCCGGCAACCGCAACCCCGCACCATTGTTCGGTTGCCGAGCAG
>JAESRU010000179.1 GCA_016764455.1 Hyphomicrobiales bacterium
GGCATGATGTAATGCAAAATGGTATCACTACCCGATGTGGGAAGTAATCGGAAAACCACCCCAAAGACCATAATCAGAATGATACCAACAACGAAATTCGATGATGTCATATGGTTGTAACCGACCAACAACC
This sequence comes from Hyphomicrobiales bacterium, assembly GCA_016764455.1. Classification (GTDB taxonomy): domain Bacteria; phylum Pseudomonadota; class Alphaproteobacteria; order Rhizobiales; family NORP267; genus NORP267. Next base: position 134 of record JAESRU010000179.1, read on the forward strand.
CGCCAAGAATTCCCTCGCCACCAAGACCGTCGAAATTACCGGCACCAAGACCGGGCAGCTCAATATTACTGACCATGGCTCCGGCACCAACATAAGCACCCAGATAAAGGCCGGTCCAATCGGCATCTGCGGTCGAGCTGTAGTCCTGATAGGCGGAACTGGCATTTGGATTATACCAGTTATAGGCGAGCGCGATGGTTCCGGCGTGCGATGAAGGTTCGATATTAAGGAACCCGGCGGTGCCCCAGTCTTCACCGGCAAATTGCGTGTAGCGATATTCCACACGGGCTGTCATATTTTCGGATATCTTGGTTTCCATACCGGTCCCCAAATGGAAACCATTGTAGGTCTGCTTGACGCTGACCACTGGTCCGGGTGTTACCAAACTGGCTTCGAATTCGGCATGGCTATACCCACCCAAGACATACCACATGGTATTCTCGGAGCTGAGCCAACCGGCCCGCAATGACAGTGACGCCAAAAAGCCCGGGCCTGCGGATGCGGTTAGGGGAATACCTGGAATATTCAACTCGATGTCCATGTTGGACCAGCCAACATCACCCTGGAGACCAACAACGAAATTTGGAGAAACTTGATAATTGTACCCGGCCATGAATCCGCCGAGAACTCCCTCGCCGCCAAGACCGTTAAGATTACCGGCACCAAGGCCAGGAATTTCAACATTATTGACTACACCGCCAGCACCAACAAAAGCACCAACATAGGCCCCGGTCCAGCTCGATCCTGTTGCTGACGGTTCATAAATTTCAGCGGCATTTACGACTGAGATTGCACTGCAAACAGCAGTTACAAATACTAGATTACGGGTAAAATTCACAACTATATTGCTCGTCATCTTCGTTACTCCTAAAGTCTCATCGCTGTTTCCTCTACGTAAATATAATTAATTCTGATTTTTAAGCGAGTCTATATTATCAACACTGCAAGAGATTCATTAATGGTGTTGTATTTATATTACATTTGCCACGATATTTCTTAACATCAGCAATTCATATTCAATTATGGTTTTTAATAGAGTCTATATTGTCTGCGTTGCATCAGGTTTATTCAAGATTTTGTATTTATATTATATCTGTTCCGGCATCGCTCCAGATCGACCGTCAAAAGATTCTAAGAGATTAAAAAATTTCTTATCAAAGGCTTATAACGCCCTAGCCTCAGGACTCATTAAATCCACCATATGACGATAGCGGCGATGCATATTGCCGAGAAGAAGGTGTGAGAACAGCGATCATATCGGGTTGCAACTCTTCGCCAGTCTTTGAGACTGCCAAACATATTCTCGACCTTATGTCTTTGTTTATAGAGAGTTTTGCAATATCCAGCGGGAAAGTTGCGACCTTTTCGTGGCGGGATACAGGGCGTTATTCCTCTGGCTTTCAACACAGCTCTGAATTCATCGCTGTCATAACCCTTATCACCGATCAGGCATGAGGCGCTGTCGGGAAAAGCGGGATAAAGCAGCTTGGCCCCAATATGATCGCTCATCTGGCCTTCACCCAGGCACATGATGATCGGGCGGCCTCGCCATCAACGACAGCATGCAGCCTGGAATTCAGGCCGCCCTTTGTGCGGCCAATACTGCGGGGAACATTCCCTTTTTAAGCAGACTGGCGGCAGTCCGGTGGGCCTTGAGGTGGGTGGCGTCGATCATCAGCGTATCGGGCGGCCCTGCGTCGCCGGTTAACCAACTGAATATTCGATCAAAAACACCTAACCGGCTCCATCGAATGAACCGATTGTAGAGGGTTTTGTGCGGGCCGTAATCTGACGGTGCATCGCGCCAGCGGAGACCATTGCGGATCACAAAGACGATCTCTGAAACCACCCGCCGGTCATCCACACGCGGCACGCCATGCGCGAATGGGAAACAGGGCTCAATCTTCGCCAGTTGCTGCTTGGAAAGCTAAAACAAATCACTCATGACAAATCTCCTTTGCCATGGTGAATCGTTGATCAGAACAAATGGGAATCCACAAATTAATAGGTCCTGAGCCTAGGATACAAGGTAAATCCGTTCAACGATCATCGCATTACCGGCCATTTAACTCGTTTGCATCAGAAAAACTGCCTTAGAGGAATGTTGGGCCGGGCAATTGCCCGGCCCACATCTGGATCCCGGCTTTCGCCGGAATGACGGATACTTGATCTTTCTTACAAAGCTTCGTTGCTATCTTTTTCCGCTTTTACAGCCTCCACATCCACATAGACATTTTCGCCCATTTCCTTAAATTTGGCGCTCATGTCGGCCATACCTTCCGCTCTTTCTTCTTCGCTAAGAAAGTCGATAGTTTGACCGCCGGTCGGATAAAGCGAAGCCTTTTCATTGTCGTTCAGGGTGGCGGCGTAATCGCGGACATCCTGGGTGATTTTCATGGAGCAGAATTTGGGGCCGCACATGGAACAGAAATGCGCCACCTTGTGGGCATCTTTGGGCAAAGTTTCGTCGTGGAAATCCTTTGCCGTTTCCGGGTCCAGACCCAGATTGAACTGGTCCTGCCAACGGAAATCAAAACGCGCCTCGGATACTGCATTGTCCCGGATTTGCGCTGCCGGATGCCCCTTGGCGATATCCGCCGCATGGGCGGCAATTCTGTAGGTGATCACACCGACTTTTACGTCGTCGCGGTTGGGTAACCCGAGATGTTCCTTCGGTGTCACATAACAAAGCATGGCGGTGCCGAACCAGCCGATCATGGCTGCTCCAATGCCAGACGTGATGTGATCGTAGCCGGGCGCAATATCGGTGACCARCGGKCCMARCGTATAGAATGGCGCTTCGCCGCATTCYTTTAGCTGCTTGTCGATRTTGATCTTGATCTTGTGCATCGGCACGTGGCCTGGGCCTTCGATCATCACCTGACAGCCTTTGGCCCAGGCGACCTTGGTCAATTCACCAAGGGTTTCCAGTTCGGCAAATTGCGCGCGGTCATTGGCATCTGCCAGTGAGCCTGGACGCAACCCATCACCCAGCGAAAATGACACATCGTATTTCCGCATGATGTCGCAAATGTCTTCAAAATGCTCGTAGAGGAAACTTTCCTTGTGATGCGCCAGGCACCATTTCGCCATGATCGACCCGCCGCGGCTGACGATTCCCGTCACCCGTTCGGCGGTGAGGTGGATGTAACCCAGCCGCACGCCCGCATGAATTGTGAAATAATCAACCCCCTGCTCGGCCTGCTCAATCAACGTATCGCGGTAAATTTCCCATGTCAGCTTGACGGGATCGCCTTCGCATTTCTCCAGCGCCTGATAAATCGGCACGGTGCCGATCGGGGCCGGTGAATTCCGGATGATCCATTCACGGGTATTGTGGATATTGCGGCCAGTGGAGAGATCCATGACATTGTCAGCACCCCAACGGAGCGCCCAGACCATCTTGTCGACTTCCTCTTCCACTGACGAAGTAACAGCAGAATTGCCGATATTGGCATTGATCTTGACCAGGAAATTGCGCCCGATAATCATCGGTTCGGCTTCCGGGTGATTGATATTCAACGGGATGATGGCGCGGCCAGCAGCAATTTCCGAGCGCACAAATTCAGGCGTGATATGCGCTGGAATTTCGGCACCAAAGCTCTCGCCAGCTTCAACTGTTGCTTGCGCATCAGGCAGCATTTCGTGGCGACCGAGATTTTCCCGGTCTGCTACATAAATCATTTCTTTGGTGATGGTACCCGCACGGGCAAATTCAAACTGGGTGACGGGCTCATCGCCTATGCCGCGCAAGGGCTTGTGGCGAACCGGAAATTCCCGCGCCAGATGCGCCCCTTCTGCGCCGCCATTATCTTCAGACTTCACATGGCGGCCTTCGTAAGTTTCGACCCCACCGCGCTCAATCGCCCAAGCCTGACGTTCTCGCGACAGGCCTTTTTCAAGATCAATTGTCACATTTGAATCGGTATAAGGACCAGAACTGTCATACACCCGAATGGCCTCAACACTGGCCCCTTCCGAAAGCGCAATTTCGCGAAGCGGCACGCTGACCGCATCATCATACTGGCTTTTAACATGGACCTTGCTGGACGCTGGCAACGACCCGGTAGTGACACGCGGCGCGCCCATTTCGGCTGGCTGGGTATGTTTGTTCATTTCGTTCAGTCCTTCTGTATGGCACGAGATATCTCGCGACAGGAAAGACGGCGAACGGGTAGGAAAGCGGTCCAGTCCCTTCGCCGGCATGACCCGGATCAGGTTCTAAGGGTACACTCTCAGCCTGGACAACAGCCAGACGCCCCTCGGAACGATTGCACGCATCATGAGGGAATGGAGATCACACATCAAGGGCTGTGACCGAATTATTGTGGATCGTCGGTTTCGCCCCATGCAGCCATGGCGGAGGCCATTGCATCTTTTCCAATTTCGCCTTTTTCAAGGACGAACAACCCTCTGCGTTCATTCTCAAACACCACTGGAATAACGAACCATCTGGCATTCTTGAGGAGGTTCCGGTTGAAAATAACATCGTCCGGTTTGTCAGAAAGCCCCATCAGATATTGATTGGGCAAAATCGGTGCCCCGGCACCGCGCAGCGGTACACTTTGGGAAGTATCGTCTATACGCGCCATAAAGGCCGGAAAGCTAACAATGGAGCCATCGGGCTCTGTTTCTCTAGGCGTATAATTSKAWGWANACMRWRYGSYTYRCKGSAAGWYMMKYATNWTSMTKCTWTGNNATATCGATCAACAACCTTGCGCCGGTCCCGGCCATTTCCGCTTCAATCCTCAGCGTCCCGCCGCTACCAACCAATAACCAGTTGGTGCTGCCCTCCAGGCGCTCGTCTTCCTGGCCCGCTTCAGCATTACCTTCGATCAGGAAAAAAGCCTGGGGCCGGGTTGGACCTGAAGCAACAGGCTCTGGTYCCACTGGCGCCAGCTGCGCGGRCGCCACAACAACATCTTCTTCGCCGCCAGACGGCGTATCAACTGGCGATTGAACCGAGGTCACGGGAGCCGAAGTCTCGGGGGCCGAAGTCACAGGAGCCGAAGTCACGGGGGCAGAATCCTGCACCGGGGTTTCAGGCTCAGACGTCGCAACTATTTCGGGCGCATCATCAGATTGCGGCTGATCTTGCGCGTCCGCTTCTGGAACCGGAGTCGCCTCCGGTTCAGCCTCGATTGCGTCTTCATCAGCAACAGGCTCTTCCGCCGAGGATGACATTGTCGGTTCCCAGAGACCGGTCATTGTACCGATGCTGTCTTTCGCCGCAGCAGCATAATCACCAACCACCTGCATCAGCGGACCGGCATAGGGTTCAACCTTGTCACGTTGCCAATAGCCAAGAACCGCAATACCGGCAACGAGCAAAACAAGGAYCAGGGAAAACAYCCGCCACCCACTGCGTTTCGGTTCTTCGCCCATCCGTTCGCTTGCATTTGGCGAGCGCAATTGGCTGGTCATTTCTTTTTGCGACGGGCGGGATTGTGGCGCCGCGGCTGTCGCTGATGCTGGGCGCATCGGTGGCGCAACATATGCCCCGGCAGAGGGTATCGCTGTTGGTGCAGAAGGCGTTGGTAGCGATGGAGGTGTCACGTCATTGCCAGTGCTTGGCGCAGCCGGCGTAGATGTTTCTGGTGTCGCAACAGGCTCTTTGGAAACATCATCTGAAGATACCAAAGGCGCTTCAGCCTTTGGCTCCGGCACAGGTTCATTCGCCGCTGGCGGTTCAACCGGTGCTGGATCACTTGCAGCTAAAACCGCGTCTCCCGCTTCGGCCTCAATCTTTGCAATCGCTTCATCAAGGGTTTTGCGATGTTGATCAGCAATCGGCCCGGTCTTTTCAGGGTCCAAGCCCTCAAGTTGGGTTTCCAGCACCTTGCGCACACGCGCATAAAGCGCTTCGCGCGCCGCAGGATCATCAATCCCCTGCTGCGCAATCGCGCCCGTCAATATCTTGAAATAGTCCGCCATTTTTTGCCGCCGCAGAGGCCATAACCCCACATAAAACGCACTCTGAARTTGCGTGGCCTCGTATCCACAATTTCAGACAGGCCTGCACTTTAGCAATCATAGTCCAAGCTCACCAGTCGCAATCAGGGAAAATTAACAAAAGGTAAAAGCACCAGCTTTCAATCCCGTCAGCGCCAAAAATCCGGCGCAGCAATGCGCGACCACCAGCTTCCGGGCTTCACCCGTTCACCGCGCCCTGACTTTTTGTCCCAAAATCGCGCCAGGCTCCGGAATCGACTTGTCGCTATTCTGAAGAAAAGCCTGTCTGCCCACCCCTTATACGGCCGGTTAAACGGACAAACCCGCATGCAGATCGCGCAATCGGTGCCTATTTTGACCCAATAGCCGAAACATTTCTCGCAATTCGCCGTCCATTTTTTCACACCCCGAATGGTCGACTGGTTTTGCTGACGGGCTTCGGGCAGGCCGTACGGCAGGGCTTTCGGCGGGCAGGCATCGGCGCAAACAGTGCATTCGTTACAATATTCAGTGATCCCCAACCGCTTGGGGACATCAATTTCCAGGGGCAAATTTGTAAAAATCTTTGAAAAGCGAACCCGCGGTCCGAATTCGGGCGTGATCACCATCTGGTGGCGGCCATATTCCCCAAGCCCCGCCTTGACCGCAAACGGAATGACAAGGCTGGTATCGTTCATCGACCCCACGGCTTCATACCCCAGATTGTGGATATATGTGACCAGCTGAATGACAATCGCCGCTTCATGGGAATATTCCCGCCCGGTTGCAGCTCCGGCCAGCGCCGAGGGGTAGGTTTGCACCAGGTCATGGTCCATGGAATGTCCCATCACGATGACATGGGTCATGCCCTCCGGCATATCGTGGGAGACATCCTTGAAGCCACGAATATCAACACGGGATTTATAGATCCAGCGTTCGTCATAATCGGTGACCCCAACAAGGTCCGCGCCAAAAAGCCGAGCCAGGTTTTTAATTTCTTGGGTAAATTCCCCGCTATCTTCAATCTCTACCCTCTGCTCCGCCACCCCGGACGCCACTTCGATCGGCGCCATGAACCCTTCCCGTTTTCCGTCTTTGGCGGAGCGGCTCGAAATCATGTTTGAAATCGCCCAGGAGGCGTTTCGAAGCGCAATGTCTTTCTGAGTGAAACCGGCGGAACGCCGGGGATTACCAACCCCTGCATGGCCCTTGAAAAAAGCATAGGCCGCATCTGATTGAACTGTTTCGTCCCAAAAGGCACGGGCAAACATGTCATTGCGCTGATTGAAAGGTTCGAATGTCTCGTCGGTTTCGATGCCGACAAGCTTGTCGCTCTCCGCATATCGCGCCCGCCATCCGGCGCGCCGCTCTTCCATATCCAGACCGGGCGGATGATTGGCCGGCCAGCCTTCGGGAGGGTCGTTCGCAGCCTGTTTATTCTTATCCGGCGCTGACAAGAGCGTTCCTCAATATACGGTCATTTAGGGTCCAGACCCTAGTTTACATGGAACATATCTTAAAGTCAGTCCGCAAACGGATCATGCACCAGAATTGTATCGTCGCGTTCAGGCGAAGTGGACAAAAGCGCCACTGGGCATTCGATTAATTCTTCGATATGCCGGACATATTTTACAGCCTGCGCCGGCAATTCAGCCCAGGTACGCGCGCCCGCCGTTGTCCCTTCCCAGCCTTCAAGGGTTTCAAAAATCGGTTCGACCCGCGCCTGCGCCCCTTGGGCTGAAGGCAAATGGTCAATTTCTTTGCCATCAAGCATGTAGCCGACACCGACCTTGATTTCCTTGAAGCCGTCAAGAATATCCAGCTTGGTCAGGGCAATGCCGTCGATCCCGCTGGTCTTGATCGCCTGGCGCACCAGCACCGCGTCAAACCACCCGCAACGCCGCTGGCGACCGGTAACGGTTCCAAATTCATGGCCGCGCTCGCCGAGCAGCCGGCCCATCTCGTTATTCTGTTCGGTCGGGAACGGCCCCTGCCCGACCCGGGTTGTGTAAGCTTTGGTGATACCAAGCACATAATTCAGCGCCCGGGGTCCGATCCCGCTCCCGGTGGCGGCTTGCGCCGCGACAGTGTTGGAAGATGTCACAAACGGATATGTGCCGTGGTCGATATCAAGCAACATGCCCTGCGCGCCTTCAAACAAAATTCGCTTCCCGGCCCGGCGCTTTTCGTCCAGCAACTTCCAGCAAACATCCATATAGGGCAGGATTTTTGGCGCGATATCGCGCAATTGCTCAAACAATTGATCGCCATCAATCTCGGCTTCGCCCATGCCCCGGCGCAACGCGTTGTGATGGATCATCACACGCGCGATCTTGTCTGGGAGGGTTTTCACATTCTGGAGATCCATGACCCGGATCGCCCGCCTGCCGACCTTGTCTTCGTAGGCTGGCCCGATGCCGCGTTTGGTGGTCCCGATCCGGCCCTTGCCGGCTTGCGCTTCACGGAACGAATCCAGTTCTCCATGAAGCGGTAAAATGAGCGTCGCGTTTTCAGCGACACGCAAATTGTCGCGCGATATCGCGACGCCCTGTTTGGCAAGACCTTCAATCTCGGCGACCAGCGCCCAAGGGTCGATCACCACACCGTTGCCGATAACTGCAAGTTTATCCGGCCGGACAACACCCGACGGCAACAGGCTCAATTTATAAACCTTGCCATCAATCACCAAAGTGTGGCCRGCATTGTGCCCACCCTGAAAGCGCACCACAATATCGGCCCGCTCGGAAAGCCAATCGACAATTTTGCCTTTGCCTTCATCGCCCCATTGGGAACCAACAACCACAACATTAGCCATTACCGCGTCCTTATCCCGGATTGCCGGAGCCCCCCGGCAGACAAACGAACGGCCCCGCACAATCTGGCAGAGCCGTTGATGATGCTTACAGCAACCAGCACGCTTGTCCAAGAAGCCAAATTTGTTTCTATGGACAAAGCTGTGACTTCACGGGCATAGAAGAAGCAACAMATTYCAAGGTAATTTTCATGCYCRACAAAAATCGRTCTGAACAATCAGATCACAGCGCCKCCTWTTTCCTGGTGGCYTATTTRATGGCRGYGCTCACCATGGCRCTTTGGTCCGGCAACTGGGTCATTGGACGCGCGTTCAGAGCTGATATTCCACCGATCACCCTGGCATTTTTGCGCTGGGGATCAGCCTTCCTTTTCCTGCTCCCATTTGCATGGCGCGGCGCACGGCGCGACTGGCCGATTGTACGCAAACATATTTGGCGCATTCTCGGAATGGGGGCCTCAGGGGCCGCAATTTTCCATTCCTTCGTTTATACCGGGCTTCACTCGACAGAAGCCATCAACGGCACCCTGTTGAATTCCATGGGCCCAATTATCATTGTCCTGATTGCCTGGATCGTGTTCGGCGACACTATTAACCGTCGCCAGGCAATCGGGATCGGCGTCTCATTCATTGGCACGATTTTTCTRGTCAGCCGCGGTAATCTGGAAAATATTCTCTCGCTGAAAATAAATTCCGGCGACATCTGGATATTGAGCGCTATGTTTTTCTGGGGAATTTATTCCGTACTATTACGTAACATTCCAAAGAATATCAGTGGAATCACGTTGCTGATTTTCACTGCCGCCAGTGCCATCATGTTCCTCGCACCGGGCGTGGTTTTTGAATACATGCTTGGCTACCGGGTAACATTCGGTCTGCCGGTTTTTGCTGCGATTAGCTATATCGGCATATTCGCGACCATCATCGCTTATTATTGCTACAATTCTGCCGTCGCCCGGATAGGCCCAAACCAAACCGGTATCATTCTATATTTACTGCCGGTGTTCGGCGCGGTAGCCGCCATTGTGTTTCTCGATGAAACCCTGAAATCCTATCACCTGATCGGCTTTGCTATCATCCTGTTGGGAATTTTCCTGGCCACCTGGCGGGCACGAAAATAGAGATCAGAATTGCAATTCTTTGACCTGGGTGACATGAGGCAAATCGGCAACATCCGATAACACTTTCGGGTCAAGCTGACCGTCAATTTCGATCAATGCAATGGCGTCGCCGCCCTTGGTATGCCGGCCCAGATTGAAGGTCGCTATATTCACCCCGGAATCGCCAAGGATCACACCCAGCGCTCCAATGAAACCGGGTTTGTCTTCGTTGGTGATATAGAGCATGTGTTCGCCAAGTTCAGCTTCCATGTTGATGCCCTTGACCTGGATCAGACGCGGGCGACCATCCGAAAATACCGTGCCCGCAACTGAACGATCCTGACGCTCGGTGAAAACCGTCAGCCGGATATAATTCTCGTAGGCACCCTGTTGTTCGCGGCGCACCTCTTCAACAACAATCCCCCGGTCTTTAACGATGATCGGGGCGCTGACCATATTGACGTCCTGGAGCTGGGGACGCAGCAGACCGGTCAGAGCAGCGGCGGTTAGGGCCCGGGTATTCAATTCAGCTACCGGACCTTCATATTCAATCTTGATCCCTTTGATCGCAGTTTCAGTCAATTGCCCGGCAAAGGAGCCAATATGTTCTGCCAGCGTGCAAAATGGCCGCAACCGCGGGGCTTCTTCCGCTGTGATTGATGGCATGTTGAGGGCATTCGATACCGCACCATTGAGCAAATAATCTGACATTTGTTCGGCAACCTGAAGCGCAACATTTTCCTGTGCTTCGCTTGTGGCGGCACCCAAATGCGGCGTGCACACAACATTATCGACACCGAACAAAATATTCTCTGTTGCAGGTTCTTGGGCATAAACATCCAAAGCCGCACCAGCCACATGGCCTGCATCAAGCGCAACTTTTAGAGCCGCTTCATCGACCAACCCGCCCCGGGCGCAATTKATAATCCGGACACCTTTTTTGGTCTGGTTGATCGCATCTGCGCTCAGGATATTCCGGGTCTTGTCGGTGAGCGGGGTATGCAGAGAAATGAAGTCAGCGCGCCGTAACAATTCTTCAAGATCAACTTTTTCAACACCAATTTCCAGCGCCCGTTCGGCGCTCAGAAACGGATCAAACCCGATCACTTTCATGGAAAGTCCCTGGGCCCGGCTGGCGACAATCGAGCCAATATTTCCGACCCCGATTATGCCCAGGGTTTTGCCGGTAACTTCCACGCCCATGAAGCGGGATTTTTCCCACAATCCTGCTTGTGTCGATCTGTCAGCGGCCGGGATTTGCCTGGCCGTTGCGAGCATCATTGCGATCGCATGTTCAGCCGTTGTGATGGAATTCCCAAACGGCGTGTTCATCACGATGATACCGCGCTTGGAAGCGGCCTGCACATCTACATTGTCCACACCAATGCCGGCGCGGCCAATGACTTTCAGGTTTGTCGCCGCATCGATAATTTTCTGAGTGACTTTGGTCGCTGACCTGATCGCCAACCCGTCATAATTGCCAATGACCGCCAACAAACCGTCCTTGTCCTTGCCAAGATCGGGCTGGAAATCCACCTCCAGGCCGCGATTTTTGAAAATCTCGACGGCAGCCTGAGAAAGTTTATCGGAAATGAGAACACGCGGGGCCATGATGATGTCTCCTTTAGTTGCATAATTTAATTGTGATTGAATTTTTGATTGAATTTTTGGTTGCTCAACCGTTGGATTGAAGGCTTGCCAATTCATGGGCAAAAGCCCAGTCCAGCCAGGGCATCAAAGCAGTGAGATCGCCAGATTCAACTGTGCTACCAGTCCAAATCCGTAACCCTGGAGGTGCGTCCCGGTACGATCCGATATCGAAGGCCACGCCTTCATTGTCGAGCCGGGTCCCAATTGCCTTGGCAAACGCTGCTTGAGCATCCGCTAGCATTGCCGCAACGCCGGGATCGGTAATTTTCAAACAAACCGATGTGTTCGACCGGGTCGCTGGATCTTCCGCTAGAAATTCCACCCAATCGGTGGTTTCAACCCAGCGCGCAATGACGTCGGCATTTTCGTCTGCCCGCGCCTGCAACGCCGCAACGCCGCCAATTTCCAACCCCCAATTCAGGGCATCGATATGGTCTTCGACACAAAGCATGGAAGGCGTGTTTATGGTTTCACCAACAAAAATGCCTTCGTTCAATTTGCCACCCTTGGTGAGGCGGAAAATCTTCGGCATCGGCCAGGGCGGGCTGTAGGTTTCAAGCCGCTCCACCGCGCGTGGCGATAGGATGAGCATGCCATGAGCGGCTTCGCCGCCCATCACTTTTTGCCAGGAATAGGTAACGCAATCGAGTTTTGAAAAATCAAGATTCTGAGCAAACGCAGCAGACGTGGCATCACAGATGGTCAACCCTGTCCGGTCATCCGGGATCCAGTCGGCGTTGGGTACGCGCACACCTGACGTTGTTCCGTTCCAAGTAAAGACAACATCGCGCGAGAAATCCACCGTTGCCAAATCCGGTAACGTGCCGTAGGGCGCTTCAATTTTGCGCACATCCTCAAGCTTAAGTTGTTTTTCCACATCCGTGACCCAGCCTTTGCCAAAGCTTTCCCAAGCCAGCATATCAACACCGCGCGCGCCAAGCAGCGACCAGAGCGCCATTTCCACAGCCCCCGTATCAGACGCTGGAACGATGCCGATCCGGTAATCGTCGGGAATTTGCAAAACATCGCGGGTAAGCTCGATCAGATGCTTCAAACGTGCTTTGCCCGGCTTTGCTCGATGGGAGCGGCCAAGAAATGCGTTTTCAAGATTTTCAGGAGACCATCCGGGGCGCTTGGTGCACGGGCCGGAAGAAAAATGCGGGTTTGCCGGCCGCATAGCCGGTTTATTCATGTCAGTCATTTATCTATCCTCACAGATAGTTTGCCTCTCGTTGGGGAGAGGTGTCCCACTGGCGTGGCTATAGAAAAGGCTGAGAATGCGCAAGCCCCACAGGGTTTTATCTCATATTTTCCTGCGGGTTTGCGCAGGCAATTGCCGAACGATGCACGAACTTGCGTGAAAAAGTGACACAAATCTGACACAAAGGATCAGGGTTTGCTCACCCTTGTTTTCAAGTTCCCGCCAATACAAAAAACCCGCCCAGCAAAGCTGGAGCAGGTTCTTTTTCGAGCATAGTCGCAAAAAGGATCCTTTTTG
>JAESRU010000180.1 GCA_016764455.1 Hyphomicrobiales bacterium
AAACGCAAACACGCTAACAACGGGCTGCTGTCACCCGCCGACTTTGAATTACAGCAAAAACTGAAACCGCAAGGTGTCTAGAAAACGCGGGGCTATTCAAAACAAGGTCACAGCTAGAGTGCTGGAGTTGTCTCCTACGGAACTAGATATTTACAGATATTTGATGGAAGAAGCTGAAAGATTATCCCTAGGGAAAGGCCTCGACGAAAGAGCTTCGATAGCTTCCGGCATCACCCCCCTTGAGTACGAAGGGGAGATGGCAAAGGCCCATAAGTATCCCGACAACAGGGCCGCTCTCGACTACTTAAATGATGAAGTTTCCCCTGATCTCAAAGAGGCTCTTGGAGAGGATCGGGCGGATAACATAAGGGCGATGATTTTCACATTTATTGTTCACAGCAATGTATCGGAGGTGAACGAAATAAGGAAAAAATATGCAGTACACTATGCTAATAACTGTACTGCCAATGGACATTTTGGGTTTGCCGATAAGTGGGATGAAGTGATCCGTTCCATCTCGTAGTCGCTATATGCTTGCAAATTATGCAAGCATTCCCTATATAGCCTCATGAATAACAAGCATCGCAAAACCCTTGCCACTGTCTTCACCGACCCCGTGTCTGGGACGGTTGAATGGGCGGCAATCGAAAAGCTGCTCGTTGCCGCTGGAGCGCAGGTGATTGAGGGCAACGGATCACGAGTTCGCTTCGAGAAAGATGGTGAGGTCGAGACGTTCCATCGCCCGCACCCAGCCAAGGAAGCCAAGCGGTATCAGGTCCGCGCTGCCCGCGCGTTTTTGGAAAGGATAGGAGTTACGCCATGACAAACACCATGACTTACAAAGGCTATTCTGCCCGCATCGAATACGACGATGAAGACGGCATCATGACTGGTCAGATCGCAGGTATCCGCGACGGCGTAGGCTTTCATGCTGACAGCGTGGAAGAGCTGAAAGAGGCGTTTCATGAAGCCGTCGATGATTACGTCGATACCTGCACCAAGGTCGGAAAAGAGCCGCAGAAGCCATATTCTGGCCGCGTGATGTTCCGCGTTGACCCTGAGGTGCACCGTCAGGCAGCACTGGCCGCAGAGCTGTCTGGCAAGAGCCTGAATCAGTGGGCCGAAGAAGTGCTGAACCACGCCGCTCGTGGCGGGCAGGTTGGTGCCGTGACACCATTGAGGCCAGCATCGTACGGGGCACCAGACGCGAAATAACGATCCGTGAGCATCTTTCCCCGAAACCTATGGCAAGAGCATGAACAAGGCCCGCGAGAGCGTCACCGGCGGCTGATCAAGCGGTCACCGCGTGTACCACCACGTATTACTACGCCAGGTTAATATCATGAGACATCGCAACCCCTCACCCGGCGCAATGCGCCGACCTCTCCCAATGAGAGAGGTTATACTGGAATATTCCGGTTCCGTCTCTTCTCCCCGATGGGGAGAAGGACAGGATGAGGGGGTATGTAGCTGGGTCGGTTTCCACCTTCCTCAACCGAGAAACGTCACCACTTCTTCCATCGGGGCGCGGTCGGTGCGCCACTTGTTGATTGATGCGGTATCGTCGGCATACCCGATGCTGATGCAGGCAAAGAATATCTGCTCATCTGGAATTGGAACATGCGCCCGTACAATTTCGGTCCAGTTGGTCCAGGCTGCCTGCGGGCATGTGGCAATCCCCTGCCCGGCCGCCAGCAACATGATTGTCTGTAAATACATGCCCATATCCGCCCATTGGCCCTGCTGCATATCGCGTCCGAGCGCGAAGAGCAGCAAGGTTGGCGCGCCAAAGCATCTGAAATTTTTCGCCAATTGCAGCATGCGTGCCGGGCGGTCTTCGCGCGGGATATCAATTGCCGCGTAAAGGTCTTCGCCGCACTTGAACCGGCGTGAGCGGTAAGGCTCTCCAATTTTCTCCGGGTAAATCCGGTATTCGTTCTGACCGCCACTTTGGCCCTCACTAATTTCAGCGGCAATCGCGTCCTGARGGCCCGTCAAACGGTCGCCGGTCAAGACCCAGGTATGCCAGGGCTGCACGTTGCCGCCAGACGGAGATTGGCGCGCCTGATCGAGAATATCGCGCAGCATATCGTCTGGCACGGGCTTATCATTGATGAATGAGCGACAGGTATAGCGGTCGCGCACGGCGTCAGTTACGGATTTTGTCATGGAATACTCTTTGTCAGAATTTGGTGAGGAATTTGATTGCAACCTTAGGGGCGTACCGCAAAAATATCCAGACCAGTTGCCGCCTCACTCAGACACTTCATCAACCAATTTTACCGGTCTTTGTTTGATCAGAAACACAACAATAAAAATTGCWGTGATCAGAAGGACGATGGTTGGCGCCGGCGCGCTATCGATAAAGAAACTCAAATAGACGCCAAAAAATGACGAGACAAGCGCRATGATRCWGGCCAGCAKCAACATYGTGCCAAACCGCTGSACGATCAGRAATGCGATAGCGCCGGGACCGATCAGCAGGGCAATTGCCAAAATGATGCCGACCGCTTTCAGCGCCCCGACAATGGTCAGGGACAAAACGGCCAACAGCCCGTAATGCAGGATTYTCACAGGCAGCCCGATCACCCTGGCATGTTGTTCGTCGAACGAATGCACCAAAAGATCGTTGCGTTTCAAAATCACCAGACCTGAAACAATGGCAGCAATGATGGCACTTTGTAATACGTCACCCCAGGACAGGCCGAGCATGCTGCCAAACAGGATATGATCCAGATGGATATCTGTTTGCACTTTCACATAGAGCACCAAGCCAAGCCCGAACATGCCAGAAAACACCACCCCCATGACGGTGTCTTCCTTGATCCGGCTATTTTCCTTGATATAGCCGGTGGCAAGTGCGCAGGTCATGCCCGCTGCAAAGGCACCGATTATCAGCGGCAAGCCTACAATATAGGCCAGCACGACGCCGGGCAGGATGGCGTGCGATATCGCATCGCCCATCAACGACCAGCCTTTCAGAACCAAAAAGCAGGATAGCAACGCCATCGGCAATGCGACAGCCAGTGCGATCAGGAAAGCCTGTTGCATGAAGACAAACTGGAAGGGCAGCAGCAATTGTTCAAGAAGCGCATTCATGGCGCTGTCTCGCGGGCCGCGCGTATTCTGCGCTTGGCTGCCAGCAGCCCGTGCTTTGGCGCAAACAAAAAGGCCAGCAAGAACAGCATTGTTTGTAAAATCACGATTAGCCCACCGGTGGCTGCATCCAGAAAATAGCTGGCATAGGCCCCGAAAAAACATGTCAGCGCGCCAATCGAAACGCTGATCAGGATCAATTTATGGAATCTATCTGTGAGGAGATAAGCGGTTGCGCCCGGCGTCACCACAAGGGCGATGACAAGGAACGCACCGACGGTTTGTAACGCCGCCACGGTGGAGGCGCTGAGCAAAGTGAAAAACAAAAATTTCAATCGTGTCGGGTTGAGACCAACGGCACGGGCGTGATGCTCATCAAAAAATGTCAGCATCAGGTCCTTCCATTTCAGCGTCAAAACCACCAGCGTAACCCCGCCCACAATAGCAAGCTGCAAGGTATCGCCGGGGGTAATGGCGAGGACATTGCCGAGCACGATTGTCTGGATATTGACGGAGGTCGGGTACAGCGAAACCATAAACAGGCCAAGGCCAAAAAAGGATGTGAAGATCAACCCAATGATGGCGTCTTCCTTCAGCTTGGTGCGCTCGTTCAAAAACAACATGGCACCTGCTGCCAGCCCGCCCGCAAGGAAAGCTCCTAAAGAAAATGGCAGTCCGAGGATATACGCACCCGCCACCCCCGGCACGATGGAATGGGACAGCGCGTCACCGATCAGCGACCAGCCTTTCAACATCAGATAAACGGATAGAAAGGCGCAAACACCGCCAACCAGTGCGCTAACCCACATGGCGTTGACCATGTAATTATACGCGAAAGGTTCAAGCAGGATTGTCATTCCTGATTGCTCTCTTTGTCGGCGGCATCGTCAGATGTATTTGCGTCTTCATCGCTGTAGATCACGAAGGGCCGTTCGTCATCGGTGAGAACCGTAACCTGACGCGCGTCATCATCATCATGCAAATCAGCACCACCCAAGGTGAATTGTCGCAGCATGCCACCAAACGCCATTTCCAAATTGGCACGGGTGAAAACTTTATTCGTGAGGCCTGCCGCCAACAAGGTCTTGTTGATCAGGATCGAACGGTCGCAAAATTCAGGGACGCTGCCGAGATTGTGGGTCGAGACCAGCATCACCCGGCCTTCGTCGCGCAAATCCCGCAACAGCGAAATGATCTGCTCTTCGGTTCTGACATCAACGCCGGTGAACGGCTCGTCGAGCAAAATGAYRCGGCCTTCCTGSGCCAAWGCGCGGGCCAGAAATACGCGCTTTTTCTGSCCRCCCGACAATTCACCGATCTGGCGRTGRCGRAAATCTGAAAGCCCGACRCGCTCCARCGCGGTCGCCACCAATTCATGATCMCGRCGCGAYGGGCGGCGGAGCCARTTCATATGWCCGTAMCGGCCCATCATSACCACGTCTTCRACCAGGACCGGGAAATTCCAGTCGATTTCCTCGCTTTGCGGCACGTAGGAAACCAGATTTTTTGCCAAGGCTTCTTTTTCGGGCATGTCGAGAACGCTCACACGCCCGCTCAAAAGCGGGACAAACCCCATGACCGCCTTGAACAAAGTGGATTTACCGCTGCCATTGATGCCAACCAAAGCGGTGATCGTGCCCCGAGGAATTGTAAAGCTGACATTCTGCAAGGCGGTAACGCCGTTGCGATAAGTGACCGTTACATTCTCAACCTTCAAGCCGGTTTCTACCGGGTCTTGCGCGTCATCAATGCCGGAGGTTGTGGCAGTTGTCATTGCTCAAGCGCTTTCGTGATGGCTTCCGCTGTCACCCGCAACAAATCCAGATAGGTCGGGACCGGGCCGTCGGCATCACTCAGTGAATCCACATACAAAACGCCGCCATAGCGGGCGTCAGTTTCACGCGCAATTTGCATTGCTGCGTTTGGCGACACTGTGCTTTCGCTGAAAATCGCCGGGATATTATGTTCGCGGATGGTATCGATCACGTGGCGCACTTGCTGCGGGGTTCCTTGCTGATCGGCATTGATCGGCCAGATATAAAGCTCGCGGAGACCGAAATCGCGGGCCAGATAACTGAACGCACCTTCGCTGGTTGCCAGCCACCGCCGCTCCTCGGGAATGGCGGCTAGTGCGGCGCGGATCGGCGCAGCTACCGCCTCGATTTGCGCTGAATAGGCAGCAGCGTTGGTGTTATAAGTCTCGGCATTTTCTGGATCATGCTCGACCAGAGCCTTGCGAATATTTTCCACGTAAATCAGCACATCGCTTGGCGACATCCATACATGAGGGTTTGGTTTGCCGATATACGGCCCCTGGGAAATACCCATCGGGTCAACGCCTTCTGACACAATCACTGAAGGCACGTCGCTGATATTTGAGAAAAACCGCTCAAACCACAATTCCAGATTGAGCCCGTTCCACAGAACCAGATCAGCATCCTGAGCGCGCAGGATATCGCGTGGGGTTGGTTGATAATTATGAATTTCAGCACCAAGCTTGGTGATCGATTCCACAATCGCAGCGTCGCCCGCCACGTTTGCCGCCAGATCAGCAATGATCGTAAATGTGGTTACAACTTTCAACCTTTCGTCCGCATTTGCTGACGTCAGGCCGCACAACAGCGCAAAAGCAAAAATGCTCGCCGAAAACTTGTGCAAAAAACGAAAAATGGTCTGTATCATTCAAAATCCTGCGAAGATCTGAAATAGGTGAATTGCAATAGAGGAAATGGCCTGTTTTTCATCTTGTCCGTTGCGGGGCTCTGAATGAAAACACCGTAAACCAGAATGCGAATAAGTTGCAATAGCGATTTTGACACTTGTTTTGCCTGCGCCTTTGTTTCTATTGGTAGAATGCGAGAGGATCTTGATGACCGTCCAAGTTTTTGGTTTGAAACACAAGTTGGGGCTGCGTTGAATGAGCGGATTTCTTTATAAAGGCGAGATTGAATTCTCGGTTCAATCGGTGAATGAGGAATCCGCGTCGGCGACAATGCCGGTCAAACCCGGTATCCACAATCCGTTCGGCACCGTCCATGCAGGTGCGATTCTGTGGTTTGCCGATGTTACCGCGACCGTTCTGGCCATGGGAAAAATGGATGCCGCTGAAGCCGAACCAGGCTTCCCACTGGCGATCAACCTCTCCGCCAACCTGATCGGCAATGTGACGACAGGCGAATTGCGTGCCAATGCACGCTTTGTCAAAAAGGGCCGCAGAGTCACAACCATCCGTACCGAAGTGACAGACCAAACGGGCCGCCTTTTGGTCGATGTCACCACAACCCATATCCCCTCAGCCTGATTGAACCAATATGCAGCAGAATAACACTTTAGGCGTCATTACCATGCTGGCCGCGATGGCCTTCCTGATCGTCAATGATACCATCGTCAAGCTGACAAGCAATAATCTGCCCACCGGGGAAATCATCTTTATTCGCGGACTGATGGCGAGCACGATCATTTTGCTGGTATCGTGGATGCGCGGTGAATTTAGCCGCTGGCGGACCTTGCTGCAAAAGGGTGTGGTTCTGCGCACTATTGGTGAGACCACGGCCACTATGTTTTATCTATCAGCCCTGGTTCTTATGCCGATTGGCAATATAACTGCCATCCTGCAAGTAGCTCCATTATTGGCGACGGCTGGATCAGCATTGTTTCTTGGTGAAAAAGTCGGCATGCGCCGCTGGATCGCAGCGTTTGCGGGCTTTCTCGGTGTTTTGTTGATCATCAAACCGGGCGCGGAAGGCTTTCATATTGCCTCAATCCTGGCTTTGGCAGGGGTCTTTTTTGTGGCGGTCAGGGACGTATCCACCCGCACCGTAAGTGGCGATGCGCCATCATTTCTGATCACATCAGCAAGCGCCATCATGGTCACATTGGCAGGCTTAGTTTACGCCATGTTTGAACCTTGGGTACCGATGCAACCGGCAGAATTTATGGGTCTTGCGCTGGCCTCAATTTGCATTCTTGGTGGTTATTATTTTGTCCTGATTTCGTTCCGGGTTGGCGAAGTATCGTTCATCTCGCCGTTCCGCTATTCGATTGTGATCTGGGCGATTTTGATCGGGTATTTCGTCTGGGGCGACATTCCGGATATGTGGACGTTTGCAGGCATTTTTATCGTCATCGTCGCTGGTGTTTACACCTTCCGCCGGGAAGCCAAAGTCCGCACCCCGGCTTCCAGATAGGCGCTTCTCAACCAGTTCTGGAGCCATTATTTCATCGAGGAGACAATACAATGTGGCCAACAAAAAAACTGACTGAACTTCTTGGTATCGAGCATGCAATAATTCAGGCACCAATGGCCGGCGCTTCAACGCCAGCCCTGGCAGCGGCCATATCGAATGCGGGCGGGCTTGGGTCACTGGGGTGTGCTTTGCAAACGCCCGACGCCTTCCGTGCCGAATTTTTAGCAACCCGTGACGCCACCAACAGGCCTGTTCACGTCAATTTTTTTGCCCATGGCGAACCCGAACCTGACGCCGAGAAAGAAGCCCAGGCGACCAGGCTTCTCGCACCATTTTACAAGGAGATGAACATTGGCGCGGTTCCGCCAGCCAAAGCAACGCATTTTCCGTTCAATTCCGCCATGCTCGAAGCCGTGCTTGAGGTGAGGCCCCAGATTGTCAGTTTTCATTTCGGATTGCCGGATGACACCTTTATCCACGCCATTAAAGAAGCTGGGATTGTTCTGCTCAGTTCTGCAACCTCGGTACGCGAAGCAGTTGATCTTGAGGCGCGCGGGGTTGATGCGGTGATTGCACAAGGGTGGGAAGCTGGCGGTCATCGGGGCACATATCTGTCTTCTTTGGAGGGAGCCCGGGCCGGCACGATGTCGCTGGTTCCCCAGGTGGTTGATGCGGTGTCAGTGCCGGTCATTGCCGCCGGGGGCATTGCCGATGGACGGGGCATTGCGGCCGCCTTTGCGCTAGGGGCAAGCGGGGTGCAAATGGGAACTGCGTTCCTGACCTGCGGGGAAGCCGGAATACCGCAAATCCACAAAGACATATTGATGGCGGCAAAGGATGACGATACCCGGCTGACGAAAGCTTTTTCGGGCCGCCCGGCACGCKGCATTGTCAACCGGTATATCGAGGAAATGGCACCGCACGAGAACGAATTGCCAGATTTTCCGCTGGTCAACACCATGACCGGCCCTCTACGCAAAGCCAGCGCTGCGCAAGGCAAAGGTGACTTTATGGCGCTCTGGTCGGGGCAAAGCGTTGGACTGAACCGGGACATGCCCGCGACCGAATTATTTACAACATTGCTGGCAGAGACCAAGGCGGCTTTTCGGTCTTACGCCCCATGATCTGGCCCATTTCACTTGACGGAAAGACATGTGCAATTGGCGCGCGCGAAAATGGCCTGTGACACGCTGCCAAAAGACGCGGGGTCGCGCCTGGCAGCACCTCTTGATCCCATGACAATAGTACTGGCGCCTGATTGCTTGAGAGCGATCAGGATGTTTTCCACTGGATCGCCGATTGCTATTGGTAGCTGATCCGTTTCAAGACCGCGCCGGTCGGTTTCAGTTGCAGCCTGATCGAGGATTTTCAGGCCAATTTGCTCAAGCAAATTGACAGAGACCTGCGCCGCACTCTCCCGCAATTGCGCCGTCACAACTGGGCCGAACGTACTTGCGGCGTGCAGATCGAGCAATTCATCTGCGCTTCTGCCCTCCACCAAGACGTGCAGCAGTGTGACCTTGCCGCCATATTTTTCCGCCAGATCGCAGGCAATACGGAGCGCCTTCAGGGCATGGACTGAACCGTCAACGGGCACCAAGATTGTTTGCATTCATTGGTCCTACTCGATCACGATATTAGGCGCGACATGGGCCTCGCTCAACCTGTTGCGCTCTACTTCCGCCCAGGCTTTAGTCGCGATATCCAGATAAATTCGTGCATATGCACTTTTAGGGTCTGAAATCACAATTGGATGTCCCTCATCAGAGGTTTTCCGGATTTCGATATTTAGCGGCACTTCGCCAAGAAACTCCGCACCCATCTTTTCTGCCTCAGCCCTGGCACCGCCATGACCGAAAATCTCCGAACGCTCACCACAATGAGGACAAAGATAATAGCTCATATTCTCGACAATTCCGAGAATGGGCACATCAACCTTGCGGAACATGTTGATACCTTTGCGAGCATCCAACAAGGCTAAATCCTGCGGGGTTGAAACAATAATCGCACCTGCAAGCGGCACCTGCTGGGCCATGGTGAGCTGGGCGTCGCCGGTGCCAGGCGGCATATCAACCACCAAAACATCAAGCTCGCCCCAGGCAACTTCACGCAACATCTGGGTCAGCGCAGAAATCACCATAGGTCCCCGCCAGATCATCGGCGTATCTTCATCCACAAGGAAACCCATGGACATGACCTTGAGACCATAGCCTTCCAGCGGCTTGAGTATGCGCCCGTCATTTTGTGGACGGCCGGATGTATTCAACAAGCGCGGCATGGACGGGCCATAAATATCGGCGTCGAGGACGCCGACCGTCAAACCGTTGGCCTGGAAGGCAAGCGCCAGATTTGCAGCCGTCGTCGATTTACCGACACCACCCTTGCCTGAGGCTACCGCAATGATGGCTCCGACGCCCGGAACCCCAGCTTTTGGCTGTTGGGCTGGTGCTTTTCCGGCTTGTGCTGCCATTGGCGGAGGCAACGTGCCTGATCCGGCGCCCGGCGCTGGTTTGCGTTGCGGGGCGCTATTGCCGCCGCTATTTGGCTTTTTGCTGTGGGACGTCAGCCCAACCAGCACCTGAACGACGCCATCAATTTTTTCTGTTACTTCCTGAGCAGCAAGGCGCAATGGCTCCAGTTCTTTGGCCCGTTCCGGGTCAATTGATATCGAGAAAATTACTTTGCCGTCGTTGACGACAATATCGGAAACGAGACCAAGCTCGACGATATCACCTTCAAGGTCGGGGCCCTTTACCCGCCGTAATTTTTCGCGAACCTGTTCCGGCGTTACATCACTCATAATCTTCATAATCCCTGATAATTTGGCGCACGTAAAACACCTAGTTTCCCTGCTGCTAATTTAATGATCCTGCCGCTTGGTTCAAGCACGATATTGTTATTGCGACGTGGATGGGAAAAACACAATCTCCATGACAAGATTGCTGACCTCAAGTCTGCCTTGCTGTATGGTTGTCTGGAACATAAATCATCAAGCAGTGATCATGAAAGAATTTGAAGTCCAGCCTGACCCCGATGATGCGCGCCTGTCGCGAATTGTCTCCGGGATCGACCAGAACAAGCAAGCGGTGGACACGTCTGTTGTCACCGAACAACCCCTGACGCTATTTCTGAACAGCCAGGAAATTGTCACGATGATGACGATCGGGGATCACCCGGATCTGCTGGCGGTTGGATATCTGCTGAACCAGAACATGCTTCTCGAAGATGATGAAATCACCGCGATCGATCATGAAGAAGATATCGGCATGATCGTTGTTCGCACCAAGCGCGAAACCAATTACGAAGAAAAGCTCAAAAAGAAAGTTCAGACATCAGGGTGTGCGCAAGGCACCACGTTTGGCGACCTGATGGAGCGGTTTGACGAAATTAATTTAAGCACCGAAACAAAACTGAAAACTTCGTGGTTGTTTGCGCTCACCAAAAAAATCAACACCGCCCCGAGCCTTTATCTGAAAGCCGGTGCGATCCATGGCTGTGTCCTTTGCGAAAAAGACCGACCGCTAATTTATGTGGAGGATGTGGGGCGGCATAATGCCGTTGATAAAATTGCCGGTTACATGTTCCTGAACAAAATATCACCTGACGACAAGATGTTTTATACGACCGGCAGGCTAACCTCTGAAATGGTGATCAAGACCGTAAAAATGGGCATTCCGATCCTGGTGTCGCGGTCAGGTTTTACAGCTTGGGGCGTTGAATTAGCGCGTGAAGCCAACTTGACACTGATCGGTCGCGCCCGGGGCAAACGCTTTGTAGCTTTGGCAGGCTACGACCGCATTATATTTGATGAAGTTGGAACGGAAGGCCCCGACACTTCAAAAAAAGGCGCAAAGCGCGCTGCTGAGCCAAACGCAAAGCCCCAATCTGCACAGGTATCAGGCGTGGTGCTGGCAGGCGGATTATCGCGACGCATGGGGGGCGACAACAAGAGCCTCAAGCAAATTGGCGGACGCCCGTTGATCGCGCATATTCTGGATCGGATCGGCCCACAGGCTAGCCCTGTTATCATCAATGCCAATGGCGATGCGGGCGCTTATTCCGGATTTAAAAATCCCGTGGTGCCAGACAGTATCGACGGGTTTGCCGGGCCGTTGGCCGGAGTTCTGGCCGGGCTGGACTGGGCGGCGGGGTAGCCTTTCAAGCCGCCCCGGGAAACTTTACAGAGTTCCCCCCCATTGACCCAAGTGCACCCCACCCTGGGCTTTACGCCTAGTGAGGAGCGCTAAAGAAACAGAACTTAAGCCGCGCTGTGTCCGTTCAGGTTCACGGAGTCTGTGGCCGCTTCGGGATCAATAAACACCAACCGTCCGAGGCCGGACAGAACGGAATGCACAAACAGAGAAACCATCACCACACCAAAACCAAGCGCCAGTGCGGAAATAGCCCATACAAAAAAAAGTTCAAACATCTGCGTGTCCTTCGGGGTTGTTTCGATGTGGTTTTGACAGTATCGATTGGCCACATTCGTTATATTAGATTTACATGATATATACCCCAGACTATATTCTTGCAAGGGCATAACGACAAATTAATTGCACCTCACAAATCCATTCACATTGATCTATTTCAAAATTTAAAATGATCTACGCCCTTCCCTCAGTCAGGACTTTTCGCGCCCAGCCCGACGGGGTAATATGCAAACGCGATGAAGGAGACCATGATGGATTTAATTGAGCGCCGCGCCTTGTTGGTGATCGGCAACAATCCCGATAAACAGCTCGACTATTTGGTTACGCTGACCGGCCATTTGCCCGGGGGCGGCGGGGGCACTGGCAGTGGCAGGGCTCGGCAAGTGGTGGAAATGCGCTACGTGCCCGACAAACACATCTTGCAAGCACGTTCCTTCGGCACTTATCTAGAAGCCCTGTCCACACAAATTTGGGACAGTCCCGAAGATTTGGCGGTCACGGTGCTGAGTGACATCAACAACGAAGTCATCACACGCTGGGTGCAAATCGCCATCAGCGTTCCCGAATTGCAGCACCACGCGGTTGAGACCCATGCCGTGGTCATCGAAGATCGCCAGCCCGAATGGGACAACCCTGCCTTGCTCACCAGATTGGTGCGCCTTTAAATGTCAAAAAACAGATCTATTGATTTTTGGTATGAATTCGCCAGCCCGTATTCTTACCTGTCGGCCATGCGCATCGAAGCCGAAGCCGCCCGCCACCAAATCGTGGTCAATTGGAAACCGTTTTTACTGGGACCGATTTTTCGCCAACTGGGCTATCAAGACAGCCCGTTCAACGCCCAACCGGCAAAACTACAATATATGTGGCGTGATATGAAACGTTGCTGCGATGCTCAGGGTCTGGCATTCAAACGCCCAGATCCCTTTCCTGGCAACGCCGTCAAGGCCGCGCGCATCGCCATTTTGGGGGCCGATCAAAATTGGGGAGCGAGCTTCACCAAGGGTGTCTTCGAAGCCTATTTCGGTCGCGGTGATGATATGGCGTGTGAGGACGTATTGCGAACCATCCTCACGGCTGTAGCGGCCGATAACATCGACGACATTTGGGGGCTAGCATTTTCTGATGGCAACAAGGCCCGCCTGCGTTTGCAAACCGAACACGCTTCGACCCTCAATATTTTTGGCGCACCTACATTCTTACGTGATCAAGAATTATTTTGGGGAAACGACCGCCTAGAAAATTCGTTGGCGT
>JAESRU010000181.1 GCA_016764455.1 Hyphomicrobiales bacterium
TTCATACTTTTCCATCTTTTTCAAAATTGATACGGTATTGAATTTTTGGCTAGCCAAAAAGCAACGTATATGGCACTTTAATGCTCATGAGAGTCATGGAATTTCTGAACCACAACGGTTCCAGTCCCTTCGCGAACTGGTTTGACGATCTGGATTCTCAGGCCGCTGCAAAGGTGGCGGTTGCGGTTACCCGTATGGAGCAGGGCAATCTGTCCAATGTTAAGGGCCTTGGCGGCGGGCTTTTTGAATATCGGTTGGCTTTCGGGCCGGGCTACCGAATTTATCTGGGCAAGGATGGCAACACGATTGTTGTTCTTCTGGGTGGCGGTACAAAACGCCGCCAGCAGAGCGACATAGATACCGCCCGATTGCATTGGGCAGAATATAAACATCGAAAGAAGGAGCACTGAAAATGGTACTCACGCGAAATTTCAGAGAGACTGTAAAGGCCCGCGCTGATCGCGACCCGGCCTTTCGTGAGGCCTTGCTGGTGGAGGCTGTGGAGCTTCTTCTTGAGGGTGATGTTGAAACCGGAAAAGCCGTGCTACGCAATTATATCAATGCGACCATTGGCTTTGAAGAACTGGCCAACGAGGTCGGGTCCCCATCGAAAAGCCTGATGCGCATGTTTAGCGCAAAAGGCAATCCGAGGGCTGATAACCTGTTTTCAGTTATCAAACATCTGCAGAAGATGACCGGGGTTCATCTGGCGGTTGGGGTTGGCACTTAACCCCAAAAAACGCCCATATCCTGCCCGCCCGACACAAAATCAGGGCATGCACATCATGTGCGGTTTTGCAGATAAAAACTTCCCTACCGTGTAAACCGCTCGGTACCTGAAGTTGCGAGGCCACTCATAATTGTGGGGTCCAGTTTCATGCCGCAATGTTCGATCATGCCCCGCGACGGCATGTTTGTTTCGGCGGCGAATTCTTGAACATATTCAGCGCCAAGCCGGTCAATGCAGTCCTGGATCATGAGCGCATTGATCTTGATGCCGAGTTTTTGGCCGCGTTGATTTTCGTCAACGGAAACCAGCCCGCCCCAGGCGGTTGACGACCAATTGCTTTGCTTGTTGTAGGGCAGRCARCCAAAGGCGGTGGCGACGATGTTTTTGGTATCGTCGCGCAGRGCGATCWGTGCCGAGGGAAGGGATTGTCCAGCGAGCACTCTGCCGGAAAACGGAGCAACACCGTTGCGTGCCATACATTGCTGGATTTCTTTGATAATTGCGGGCTCGGTGAGTTCTTCCTGCCTCACCCGCTGATAGCCATTCGGCAACCCGGCATCCACCACGGGGGTGATATGGCGTTTTATCTCTTTTGAATGCGCGGAAAAAACACTCCAGAAATCAATTCGAAACCCGGCCTCGACAAGGCGTGATTCAATTGCTGCGATTTCCTCACGCGGCATCATGCGGAACGTGAAAACACCAYCATCCTTGAGATGGGAAAAAATTACATCCCATCCCAGATTTTCAATGTCATCTGTCCCCAGGAACCGCCCGCCATTCACAGCGCCCCTGGTTTCAGCACACCAATTTGTCAGATCATCAATCTTGCGTTGGGCTGCAATTTGCTTTTCCGACCCAAAATACCAGTCCACAATCTACCTCCCCTTCGTAGATTAATCGTGGGCTAACAATTCGCCCTCTAAAAAAACGCCTGTATGCCCGTCTGCGCCCGACCCAAAATAAGGGCGTGAACATCATGAGCACCCTCATAGGTATTTACCGTTTCCAGGTTCATGACGTGGCGCATGATCGGGTATTCGTCTGAGATGCCGTTGGCGCCGTGCATGTCGCGCGATTGCCGGGCAAYATCCAGCGCCTTGCCGCAATTGTTGCGTTTCATCAGCGAGATCGACTCGGGCGCTGCGGTGCCGGCTTCCAGCATCCGCCCCAGCGCCAACGCGCCCTGCAACCCAAGCGAGATTTCGGTTTGCATGTCGGCGAGCTTCTTYTGGATCAACTGGGTRGCRGCYAATGGGCGGCCAAAYTGTTTGCGCTCCAGGGTRTATGTRCGTGCGCCGTGCCAGCAGGCTTCAGCTGCCCCCATCGCGCCCCATGCAATGCCGTAACGGGCTTTGTTCAGGCAACCAAACGGGCCGCTCAAACCCTTGACGTTGGGCAGCAGGTTTTCTTCCGGCAGGAACACATCTTCGAGCACAATTTCGCCGGTGACCGAGGCGCGAAGCGATAGCTTGCCTTCGATTTTTGGCGTTGAAARACCGTCCATGCCGCGCTCGACCACAAAGCCATGAATGCCTTCGTCTTCAAGCTTGGCCCAGACAACAGCGATATCTGCGATTGGCGAATTGGTGATCCACATCTTGGTGCCGTTCAGCTTGAAGCCACCGTCAACACGTTTGGCGCGGGTGCGCATGCTGCTCGGGTCCGAGCCTGAATCCGGTTCGGTCAAACCAAAACAGCCGATAAATTCGCCAGTGGCGAGTTTTGGCAGATATTTCTTGCGCTGTTCTTCGGTGCCATAGGCGTAAATCGGATGCGCAACCAGGCTGTTCTGGACGCTGATCGCGGAACGGTAACCAGAATCGACGCGTTCAATCTCGCGGGCGATCAGGCCGTAGGCCACATAATTCAGCCCGGCCCCGCCATATTCTTCCGGGATCATGATGCCAAGCAGGCCAAGTGCGCCSGCTTCATCCATGATTTCGCGGTCAAAGCGYTCTTCCTGGAACGCRGAGCGGACACGGGGYTGYAGCTTGTCGGCGCAAAATTGCTGGACCGAATCCCGGATCATCCGTTCTTCTTCGGTCAGTTGGGCTTCGAGCCCAAGCGGGTCTTCCCAATTGAATTCGCCCATACGTTCCGCCATGCCTTGTCCTTCCAAAATAATTGCCGGCCCGCTTCCAGCCTMGACCTGCTATTTACAGGGGAAGACGCTGCCATCAAACCTTTTTTACCAGTACATATTATTCYGCGAGTTGCATTTTACCGGCAATCATAAGGGCGAAGGCCTGGGTCAACGCCACTTCATGCAAACTGTCGAACCGTCCGGGTTTGCCGCCATGGCCTGCCTGGATGTTCATCTTGAGCAAAGTCATGCGGTCGTCAGTGCGCAATGCACGCAGCTTCGCCACCCATTTTGTCGGTTCCCAATAGGTGACGCGCGGATCGGCCAGCCCGCCGGTTATCAGCATATGCGGATAGGCTTGCGCTGTTACATTGTCGTAGGGCGAATAGGAGCGGATATATTCAAATGCCTGCGGGTCCTCAATCGGGTTGCCCCATTCGGGCCATTCCGGCGGGGTCAACGGCAAGTCGGCATCAAGCATGGTTGCCAGCACATCCACAAACGGTACGTCGCCGATAATGCCGAGAAACATGTCCGGGTCCATATTGGCAACGGCCCCCATCAGCAATCCGCCAGCCGACCCGCCCTGGGCCACAATGTTGCCGCGCGCTGTATAGCCTTGCGCGATGAGCGTTTCGCCAGCCGCCAGAAAATCCAGGAATGAATTTTTCTTGTTCAGCATTTTGCCATTGTCGTACCAGGCATAGCCCTTGTCCTTGCCGCCGCGCACATGGGCGATGGCGTAGACAAATCCGCGATCCACCAGTGACAGGCGGGTGACGGAAAAGGCGGCAGGAATTGAAATCCCGTAAGCGCCATAGCCGTAGAGAAGCAATGGCGCGGTGCCATCAAGCGGCGTGTCTTTATGGTAGAGCAGGGAGATAGGGACCATTTCCCCGTCATGGCTTTTCGCCAAAATGCGGCGGGTGACATAATCCGCAACATCATGGCCGCTCGGCACTTCTTGCTCTTTCAACAAAGTGCGCTGGCGGGTCACCATATCATAATCATAGGTGCGCGCTGGCGTCGTCATGGACGAATATGTGAACCGGATTATGTTGGTATCAAATTCCAGCCCAACCGAAAGCCCAAGCCCGTAGGCTTCTTCATCGAATGCAATTATGTGCTCTTCGCCGGTATCCAGATGGCGCACCACAATGCGCGGCAATCCGTCCAGCCGTTCGATCCGCACCAGGTGATTTGCCAGAACCGAAAAACTGAGGATCAACCGCCCTGGCACATGAGACACGATCTCCTGCCAATTGTCTGGTGAGGTCGCATCTGCCTGGGTTCGGACAATTTTAAAATCCTTGGCCCCGTCGCGGTTGGTGAGGACGTAAAAATCTTCACCGCGATGCGTGACCGTATATTCGTGCTTTTCTTCCCGCGGCAAAAATACGACCGGGGCTTCGTCTGGCCGGTCAGCAGGGATCAGTCTCACTTCAGCGGATTCGTGATCATGCGACGAAATCACAATATGGCTGTGATCCAGCGTTGAACCGATGCCGACAAAATAGCCGGGATTTCCTTCTTCGAATACGAGGGAATCTTTGGCAGTATCTGTGCCAAGAACATGACGAAAGACGCGCGATGGGCGATGGTTTTCATCGAGCCGGATATAGAAAAACGATTTCGCATCCCGCGCCCAAACCGCTGAACCGCCGCTATCCTCGATACGGTCATCCAGATCTTTCAGGGTCTCGGTGTCGCGGATCCGAAGGCTGAAATATTCCGATCCTGTCTCATCAAAACTATAAGCAAGCAATTTGTGATCGTCGCTATGGGCAGCACCAGCAAGGCGGAAATAATCCTTGCCTTCGGCCATCGCATCGCCATCGAGTAACAACGTCTCTTCGCCACCTTCACGCGCCGTGCGCACCATTCGCGGATGTTCGGCCCCGGTCAGGTATTTGGTTGAATAGGCATAGGGTCCATCTGGGACGGGTGGAGACGAATCGTCTTCCTTGATCCGGCCCCTGATTTCCTTGAACAAAGTATCCTGCAATTGTTCTGTGGGTGCCATACTGGCATCCAGCCAGGCATTTTCGGTATCAAGATAGGCGCGGATCTCTGCATCCAGTACCGACGCATCGCGCATAACGTCTTGCCAATTATCGGCCCGCAGCCATGCATAATCATCTTCAATGACAATGTCGTGGCGGGTGAAACTGGACGGTTTTTTTKGKGCCGATGGCGGYGTGAGAGGCTTATTCACTYSTRTCATCTTYGYTRAAWTCAAGC
The DNA here is from genome assembly GCA_016764455.1 of Hyphomicrobiales bacterium. Lineage (GTDB taxonomy): Bacteria > Pseudomonadota > Alphaproteobacteria > Rhizobiales > NORP267 > NORP267. The sequence continues at coordinate 5,058 of JAESRU010000181.1, forward strand.
GAAGCGCCATTCATGCAATAGCGCAAWCCSGTTGGYTGRGGKCCATCSGGGAAAACGTGACCAAGRTGGGCKTCGCACGACGYGCACARAAYTTCGGTCCGGCGYGAAAATAWKCCATTGTCCGCGCGCTCAATCACAGCATCTTTGCTGACTGGAGAAAAGAAGCTTGGCCATCCGGTTCGTGAATCAAACTTTGCATCAGACTTGAACAAAGCCGCGCCGCAACATTGGCAATCAAAACTGCCAGCGTCTTTGAGGTCATGATAGGGGTGCGAAAATGCGCGCTCGGTGCCTTTTTTCCGGGTCACGTAATACTGCTCCGGCGTCAAAATCTGTTGCCATTCGGTTTTGGTTTTTTCAACTTTTAGCATTGTTTTGTTGTCGCTCATCATGTCCACCTTCATTTGCTGTCCCGAAGATATAGGTATCAAAGATAGAAAAGCATCACCGTTTCGGCAACAAGAGCGRGGTTGTCTGATCCTTCAATCTCGATCGTGACCTTGCTGGTAGACCGCCAGCGATCCTTGTCCTGCTCAAAATCCAGTAATTCRTACCGCGCCCGAACCTTGGAGCCTGGCGTAACCTGGCTCAAAAACCGCAGCTTGTTGGCCCCATAATTTATGACCAGTTTTTTGCCTTCGATGCGATAGGTCTTGGGCGAAAGCCCGGCAATCAGAGACATAATAAGATAGCCATGGGCGATGGTATCGGTACCAAGTTCTTTACGGCATCTTTCCGGGTCTACATGAATCCATTGATCGTCGCCGGTAACCTCGGCAAACTTGTTGATCATGTCYTGYGTGAYCTCAAGCCAGTCGCTGGTCGCAATTTCACCACCCTTGCAGGCAGCATATTCTTCAATCGATGAAAAAACCTTCATTCAYTMTCTCCRTTKGYYGCRKCGCWAYATAYAGMWWWGRTWRWAYSAWNCAAGACTTGCAASGYRGSCKTTGGTCGGGTTACCGATTAAGTCTGATACATCTGATTCCGAATCATGTATTTTGCTTAAATTCGGCGTATTTGAAATTGTTTGTTGCGTGAAAACCAGAWCAACAAAAGTCTGGGACGGGGCTTTATAGGCAGAACTCGGTATTCTGTGCAGCCACTGGTCCAGATCAGCCGGAGCGGGAAATGCGGTTTGTCAGCCTGACACTTGTTTTATTCGGCTTCTGGCTCCTGCTATCTGGGCATTACACAACCACATTACTGATATTTGGGGTGCTGTCTTCTGTCGGTACCGCTATTTTTGCGCGACGCATGGGTATTCTGGATAGTGAAGGCCATCCGATCCATTTGGCATTGCGGGCTTTGCTTTATTGGCCGTGGCTGTTGGTTGAGATCGTCAAATCCTCTCTTTCGGTGACGCGCATAATCCTGTCGCCCCGCCTGGCAATCCACCCGACAATGCTGAAAGTGCGGGCCAGCCAGAAATCCGCAGTCGGAATAAACATCTACGCAAATTCCATAACCCTGACACCGGGCACCATTACGGTTGGGCTGAAAGGCAACGACCTGACAATCCACGCCATCACCGGCGAGAATGCTGATGATCTGGTGGAGGGTGGCATGGACCGCAAGGTCAGCGATTTCGAGGGGCTGACCTGATGGAAAGCTTGTTTATGTATATGGTCGCGGCGATCGCCATTCTGGTAGCTCTCGGTCTYGCKGTWTTCCGCGCRCTTGCSGGGCCCACCGTGTTTGAYCGYGCGYTGGCMGCCAAYGCRGTCGGCACYGGYGCWATCATGCTGCTGGCAATTGTCGGGTTTCTGACGGGCCGTCCGGAATTTCTGGATATCGGCATCCTGTACGCCCTGCTCAATATCATTGCGACCCTCGCGGTCTTGAAATTTTTCCGGTACGGCGATCTTGGCCATGCCGGAGAGGAGCCGACGGATTGATGTCGGATCAAATCCTCACCATTGTCAGCTGGCTGTTTCTTGGACTGGGTAGTTTTTTCTATCTGGTCGGTGCCTTTGGCCTGTTTCGCATGCCGGATGTTTTCACCCGTATGCATGCCGTCAGTGTGTCGGACACGCTGGGGGTTGGTTTTTTAATTGCTGGCATGGCGATTGAAACCGGGTGGAGCCTGAATACGGCCCGGTTGATTATCATCCTCGCAATCATGCTTTATAGCGGCCCGATCGCGACSCACGCTTTGGCGCAAGCAGCTTTGCATGCCGGGGTYAAACCAAARCTATCTGATGACCGTTTGAAAAAATCCCGCCGGATTTCAGCCACRCGCAAGATCGCAGGTAGCGGCAGCGTCAAGGCGAAAGCGGCCGCGCCCGCAAAATCACGAAGCCGGACAACGCGCAAATCCACAAATACCACCCGTGGCAAGGCCACCAGTAGCAAAGGAAGGGGGCAATCATCGAAGCGCTGATCAACATGGTCTTGCTGACAATGATGGCGATTGTCACAATCGGCATTGTGCGCCTGCGCAACCTGTTCGCGGTCGTCATTCTCGGCGGTATCTATTCGTTCCTGATGGCCAGCGTCATGATCATGCTGGACGCAGTCGACGTTGCCATGACGGAGGCGTCCGTTGGTGCCGGGATCTCAACGGTCCTGATGCTGGGAACATTGCACCTCACTAAAATGGAAGAAACCCGCCCGACCCATACGCCATTGCTTCCGCTATTTGTTGCTGTGGTAACCGCCGGCGGGTTGATCTACGGCWCCATCGATCTGCCGCCATTTGGCGACGCCGCGGGCATTATCCATCAACATGTNNCGCCGCATTATCTGCAAAATTCAATTACCGAGACCAGCGTGCCGAATGTGGTGACATCAGTGCTGGCAAGCTATCGGGGCTTCGACACATTGGGCGAGACGGTCGTGGTCTTTACCGCTGGAATTGCCGTTCTGGTATTGCTGAAAGGCCGACGCCCGGCACCCGCGCCAGATAGCCACAGCGCGAAATCCAGATCACGCAGACGGGGGCGAAAAGCATGAAGTTCGATACCATTCTGCGCATCGGAACAAAATTGTTCCTGCCATTCATTATGCTTTTTGCGCTTTACGTTCAGTTCCACGGTGACTACGGACCCGGCGGCGGCTTTCAGGCAGGCGTCATCGCTGCCGCAATGGTGATCTTTTACGCCGTTACCTTTGGTCTCGACGCCGCCAAAAAAGCCTTGCCGCCATTGGTGCTGGAAATCTTGCTCAGCCTCGGTGTTCTTCTTTATTTGGGGGTCGGCATCGTCAGCATGCTCAAGGGCGGTGAATTCCTAAATTATTCGGTGCTGGAGCATGACCCGGTCAACGGCCAACATCTGGGCATATTGCTGGTCGAACTTGGCGTCCTGATYACGGTATTCGCCACCATGACGGTWATTTTTTAYACCTTTGCCGGCAGGGGGCGCTAATGGCTGYACTSCARGAAMTGGTCAATCAYTATAACCAYTGGATCGCCGTWTTCYTGATGGTGGCCGGGCTTTATGTGGTTGTCGCGCGCGGCAACATGGTCAAGAARYTGGTGGGWYTGGGRTTGTTCCAGACCTCAGTTTATTYGATCTATCTGACGCCCGCCAAAATCATCGGCGGCACACCGCCCATTCTGTCTGACGAATTTACGGTCTATTCGAACCCGTTGCCTCACGTACTTATCCTGACTGCGATTGTGGTGGGCGTTGCGACGCTTGCCTTGGGGCTGGCGCTTGTAGTGCGCATCAACGAAGCCTTTGGATCAATCGAAGAAGACGAAATTTTTGAGAAGGATGTCGAAGCATGATCGCCGACAATCTTCCAGCCCTGCAGGTCATCGTCCCGCTGCTTGGCGCGGTTTTGTGTGCTCTGGTGCGCCGCGGATGGCTGGCCTGGTTCATCGCTCTCGTGGTCAGCTGGATTGTGCCGATCATTGCAATAGCCATGATTTTGCAAGTGCTGGATGGCGGCGTGATCTCATACGCCATGGGAGGATGGGCCCCGCCGATCGGTATCGAATACCGGGTGGATTTGCTCAGCGCCTTTGTGCTGCTGCTGATTTCGATGGTCGGCGCGGTGATGCTGCCGTATGCCAATTTAAGCGTTCAATCTGAAATATCAGAAGACAAACGCGCCTGGTTTTATGCGCTGTATTTGCTGTGCATGACCGGCCTGCTCGGCATTTCGATCACCGGCGATGCCTTCAATGCTTTTGTGTTCCTCGAAGTTTCTTCGCTCTCGACCTACGCCATGATCGCGCTTGGCAAAGACCGGCGCGCCCTTCTGGCGGCCTACCAATATCTGATCATGGGGACCATCGGCGCGACATTTTATGTGATCGCGATCGGCATCCTTTATACGATGACCGGCACGCTTAATATGGTCGATATGTCCAGTCGCCTTGGCGACGTCGCTAGTGTGCGGCCACTATTTGCGGCCCTTGCATTCCTGACCGTTGGTATCAGCTTGAAGTTTGCGCTGTTTCCGCTGCATAGCTGGTTACCAAACGCCTATGCCTATGCGCCGACATTCGCGACCGCWTTYCTTGCTTCAACCGCAACCAAAGCCGCCGTCTATCTGATCCTGCGGTTCTTTTTCTCGGTCTATGGCGTGGCGTTGGTATTCGGCATCCATCCGATTTCGGAAATGTTGATCGTGCTCTCCCTGATGGCGATGTTTGCGGCATCCATCGTTGCGGTCTTCCAGGATAATATCAAACGAATGCTGGCCTATTCATCCGTCGCGCAAATCGGCTACATCACGCTTGGGTTCGGGTTGGCCAATGTGCCTGGCCTCACCGGTGGGGTTGTGCACCTGGCCAACCATGCAGTCACCAAGGGCGCATTGTTTTTGGCGGTTGGCGGCATTGTTTACCGGATGGGTGCAGCCCGTCTGGATGATTTCAAAGGGATCGGCAAGAAAATGCCGTTCACAATGGCCGGCTTTACAATTGCTGGTCTGAGCATCATCGGTGTGCCGGGAACCGCCGGATTTATCTCCAAATGGTATCTGGCAATCGCTGCCCTTGAACGTGGCTGGGGATGGTTGGTGATATTGCTGGTGCTCTCATCGCTGATTTCGGTGATTTATATTGGCCGGGTCGTCGAGGTCGCGTATTTCCATGAGCCCGAAGGCAAGGTGCTGGAAGCAACCGAGATGCCACTCTCGATGCTCATCCCTGCATGGGTCATGATCCTGGCGACGATCTATTTCGGAATTGAAACCAGCTGGACTGCGGGCATCGCATCCCAGATTGCCACTGATTTGCTGGCGGGTATTCAATGACCAGTCAAACCCTCATCATTCTGGCCCTCGTCCTTCCGGCTTTGACCGTATTGGTGATCCCGTTATTTCATCGCCAACCGAATTTGCGTGAAACCATTACCATCACATCGTCGGGTTTGTTGTTTCTGACAATCCTGACATTGTTGATCCGGGTTTTGGATGGCGAACGCCCATCAGTAGAATTAATCCGGGTCGTGCCGGACCTTCCAATATCATTTACCATTGAACCGTTGGGGATGATTTTTGCAGCCGTTGCCGGGACGCTTTGGATCGTCAACTCTATCTATTCAATCGGCTATATGCGCGGCAATAATGAACCCCGCCAAACCCAGTTTTATATGTGCTTCGCGCTGGCAATTTCGGCAACCATGGGCATCGCCTTTGCCGACAATTTGTTCACGCTGTTCCTGTTCTATGAAATACTCACGCTCTCGACCTACCCGCTGGTAACCCACAAGGGCAACGCGGATGCCAGAGCGGGCGGGCGTAAATATCTCATCATTCTACTTGGTACATCAACGGTTCTATTGCTGCCGGCGATCATCTGGACCTGGTTCCTGACCGGCTCCATGACCTTCACAATTGGCGGTATCATGGCCGGCAAAGTTGATGGTTTGACCCTTGGCCTGTTGCTGGCGCTTTATGTGTTCGGGATCGGCAAAGCCGCCATCATGCCGATGCACGGCTGGCTGCCAGCGGCCATGGTTGCACCAACGCCTGTGTCCGCCTTGTTGCACGCAGTTGCCGTTGTGAAGGCAGGCGTCTTCACGGTCGTGAAGGTCATTATCTATATTTTCGGCATTGATTATCTGGCCGAGACAGGGGCTGGCGACTGGTTGTTATATATTGCCGGCTTCACGATTTTGATGGCGTCGATTATTGCGCTCAGGCAGGACAATCTGAAACGGCGGCTGGCTTTTTCAACAATCAGTCAGCTTTCCTATGTGATCCTGGCAGTCGCGATCCTGTCGCCAATATCGGCCATTGGCGCTGCCATGCATATTGCCGCCCATGCCGTCTCCAAAATCACGCTGTTTTTTGCGGCAGGTTCGCTCTACACCGCCGCCCATATCACCAAGGTGAGCCAGATGCGCGGTATCGGCCGCAAAATGCCATGGACGATGACAGCATTCGCAATTGGCGGCATCTCGATGATCGGCCTGCCGCCAACAGCTGGGTTCTTGGGTAAATGGTTCATGCTCCAGGGAGCAATGGATACCGGCCAATGGGTCGCTGTCGGGATCATCGTTGTTTCGACAATTTTGAATGCCGGATATTTCCTGCCGGTCATCGTGTCCGCATTTCTGCGACCGGTGGATCCTGACGCTGCCAAAGACAAAGAGATCATCACCGATCACGGCGAAGCGCCGCTTGGGATCGTCATTGCGTTGACCATGACCGCTGCTGGAACCGTCCTGTTATTTTTGTTCCCGGGCCCGCTTTATGAATTGGCGTCCGCAATGGTTGATTTGGGGGCCCAAGTCACAAATGTAGCGCCCGAACCACCGGCATTGCCCGCAGGAGGGATCAGCCATGAATGACCATTGGCTTGTGAGGCCCGACACGATCCGGATGATCTGGATCATTTCCATTATCGTGCTGGCAATTACTGTCTTGGCCGATTTTTTTGTCGAGCATCATCCCTATTTTGAGATTGACGGAACATTCGGTTTTGGCGCCTGGTTTGGCTTTGGTGCCTGCGTCATTCTGGTTCTTGGCTCAAAGGTTCTCGGTGCGATATTGAAACGACAGGATAGCTATTATGATGATTGATATCCTGTTTCCGCCTGGACTGGTGCTGATACTGGCGGGCCTGATGTTGCCGTTGGTGGGTGAGCGGTTCCGGGCACCGACAATCCTGATTGCTCCACTTATTGCATTGGCAATTGTATGGCTGTTGCCGTCAGGACCGGTGCTCACGTTTCAGTATATTGGCTACGAACTGGTGCCACTCAAGGTGGATTCTCTGAGCCGGTTGTTTGGCACCATTTTCACAATCATGACCTTTGCCGGCGGCATGTATGCCCTGAAGCAGGAACGCACCCTCGAATTGGCGTCCGCCTTTGTTTATGCGGGCTCAGCGTTAGGTGTCGTATTTGCGGGTGATCTGATCACCGTGTTTATTTTCTGGGAATTGATGGCGGTCGCATCAACCCTGTTGATCTGGTCAAATGGTGGCAAGGCGCTCGCCGCGGGCCAACGCTATGTGATGATACATTTGCTCGGCGGCGTCATATTAATGGCGGGCATCGCGGGCGAAATTGTCTCTACGGGTTCAATCGCGTTTGAGGCCATGGACACAAATACTTGGCCGCGCTGGTTGATTCTGGCGGGCTTCCTGATCAATGCCGGAGCACCCCCACTGGCTGCGTGGTTGCCAGATGCTTATCCAGAAGCCTCATGGTCGGGCACTGTATTCCTGTCGGCATTCACCACAAAAACTGCGGTTTTTGTTGTAAAAGCCGACAGAAACACGGTGCCAGACCATGAAGCTTCAGGATAGGCGTCCGGCAACCACGCAGCCAGTGGGGGTGCTCCGGCATTGATCAGGAAGCCCGCCAGAATCAACCAGCGCGGCCAAGTATTTGTG
>JAESRU010000053.1 GCA_016764455.1 Hyphomicrobiales bacterium
AACAATTCTTTAATATCATTTAAAGGGTTGCCATTAAAAGCGATGATGTCGGCAATTTTCCCTTGCTCTATGGTGCCTAAACTAGCCGACATACCAATTAAATCAGCGCCATATACTGTCGCTGACTTTAATATTTCAGCATTTTTCATGCCCGCTTGCGCCATTAATACGCCTTCTTTTCCGTTATTGCCATGAGGTGAAACACCACTGTCGGTGCCATAAGCAATTTTAACGCCTGATTTAAAAGAATTTTTAAAGTTAGCTATCATATCTGCACCAACGCGAATCGCTTTAGTTTTTATCGCCTCAGACAAAGCGCCAAATTCTCTCATTCTTCAACACAGGTTCACAGGGATCGGCCAAGCCAAAAGGAGCGGGCCGGGTGTGGCCCACTCTCAACGATTGACGACGCTGTGAGTGAATGGAGAGATAATAGGCCCGATTTACAAGATTTGCAACCCGGCCCAGCCTTCACCTTCGCAAAAAGGAGATATATGAGGCGGTACGCCCTGCCTCGGTGGCTTTTCTCTCATACCGTGTTTCTGGCCAATCAATGGGTCGCTGACGCCAATCATCGGGATGATTGGCGGTCCAATAAAAATCCGGATTTTCCAGAATTTTACGCATCCCCCAGTCCACATAATCCGGGATATCACTGGCAAACCGCAATTCCGCACCAGGCTTCATGATTCGGGCCAAATGAGAGATCAGCAGATTGGAAATGATCCGGCGCTTGTTGTGGCGTTTTTTCGGCCAGGGATCCGGGAATAAAATGAAGACCTTGTTGAGCGATTGATCAGGAAACCAATCGAGCAAGTCATGCACATCGTCATCGTATGGGCGGATATTCACGAACCCTTCCTTGTGGATGGCACTGAGCACTTTTGCCACGCCATTGATATAGGGTTCTGACGCTAAAAATCCGACTTTTGGATTTTTACGCGCCTGCCAGATCAGGTGCTCGCCAGCGCCAAACCCGATTTCCAGCCAAAATTCATTTATAGACCCGGGAAACAGGCTTGCAAGATCGTCAACCGGACTGGCTGGATCAATACGCAATTCGGGCAATAGGGTCTCTACCAACACCGCCTGATTTGGATGCAATTTGTGGCCCGCTCGGCGACCGTAAAAGCGCCGCGGCCTTTGCGTTTCTGGATTGTTCAATGGACAGGCACCATCAGGTTCAGGAATTCTCGTCGGCTTTGGCAATAGCACGGACCATATTTAGAATATTTCGGCGCACGTCCGGGTTATTGATACGGACAAAATACTTGATGATGCTCAACCCTTTGCCGGACTGAATAAAATCGGCTACGAAATCCCGCTGACCGGATTCTTCGAGCCCTTCAGTATGCTCTGGAGCGCCCGGCGCGTTTTCGTAAAAAAACCCAACCGGCACTTCAAGAATGTTGGACAATTCCCAAAGCCTGCTGGCACCAATCCGGTTGGCGCCCTTCTCATATTTCTGGATCTGTTGAAAAGTCAGCCCGAGCCTGCCGCCCAATTTTTCCTGGCTCATGCCAAGCAAAACCCGCCGCATCCGTACTCTGCCTCCAACATGAACATCGATGGGATGAGGTTGCTTTTTCTGGTTCATTTAGGAATTTACCTGCAGCAAGAAGTTATTGAGGCCCAAACTCGCCAAATTCAAAAGAATAAGGCAATTTCATCAAGAACAAGAGATGAAGATAAATGATAAAGGCCCCGATTCGTTTCTGCAATAGGTTGTATTTGAGCAAGTTCTACCCGTCAAGTTTCCGTGATCCACTACCGCCCGTTATCCGCCAAACGGCCGAAAACCCCCAAAAACCCGGCTAGCAGAAGCAGGCCGAAAAAAATCCAATCGCCATAGCGCGCATAAATTGTTTGTGGTAACGCCTCTGGCAGACCGGTATCGATGACACCAACGGTACTCAAAGGAAGCGCATTCAATATTCTGCCATATGGATCGACGATTGCGGAAATGCCGGTATTGGCGGCGCGAACCAATGGCAAGCCTTCTTCCACGGCGCGCAGTTGGCTTTGGCGAAAATGCTGATAGGGGCCAATGGTGTTTCCAAACCAGGCATCGTTGGTGACGTTGAGGAGAAACCCCGGACGATTGTCAGGATCAACAATCTCGCCGCCGAAAATTGCTTCGTAGCAAATCATCGCGAGCGTTGCCGGAAGCCCGGGGATTGCCAACAATGCCGCACCTGCGCCTGTCGCAAACCCGCCTCTGATCCGGGTCAATTGTTCAAACCCAAAACGCTCCAGCAGGTTTTGAAATGGCAAGAATTCGCCAAATGGCACAAGGCGCAATTTGTCGTACCGGGATATGATTTCTGCACCAGACCCAATGACAACAAGGCTGTTGAACAAGCTCCTGGAATTATCCTGGCCCACCTCCCGACGGATGCTGCCTGTCACCAGATGGGTGCCGTCCGGCAACATCGCGGCAATGGCTGCCAGAGCTTCGGGGGTTTCTTCCAGTAAAAATGGCGGCGCGGTTTCGGGCCAGATAACATGGGTCACGTCGCTGATACCCGAAATACCAGGCGATGTAGCACGGTCGCTTAAATTTACCAGATCGGCAAAAATCCGGCTGCGATTTTCGATCTTCCATTTTTCCGCCTGGGAGATATTTGGCTGCACGATACGCAACATCACATCAGGCAACATGGCCACCTGAGGGTTTCCAGCGATACGTTGCAGCCCGTTTAGGGCTAGTGCTGCAAGCAGAAACAAGCCAAGTAGCGGCATTGCAAATCGGCCCCGGTTGGAAGCCTGCCGGCCGGGCATTGAATCCGGTGTGCCGAGCGTTGCAGGGCTAACAAAAATGATCAGCGCCAAAATTGTCATGCCGTAAATACCAATATAGGCGGCACCCTGCATTGTCGGCAAATATCCAGTCAGGCTGTACCCGATCAGATTCCAGGGAAACCCGGTCAGTATATGTCCGCGCAACCATTCAGCCCCGGCAAGGGCAGCAGCGAAAGCAAATAACCGCATTGCTCCTTGCGACCAGAAAAACCAGGCGACCATAATCGCAAAGCCATGAAAAAGGGCCAGACCAGCCGGCAATGCAACCACTGCCAGTGGTAGCAAAAAGGCGAAGCGATCGGCTTCMACCAGAAACGCGGCACCGATCCAATATAGGCCCGCAACAAAAAACCCGAACCCAAAGCTCCAGCCAATGACAAAGGCCGCGCCAAAACCTGACATATATCCACCAGTGCCAGATCGCTCCCCGCGCTCTGGCAGACCGATCCCGTCGATCAGCCAGACCAGGACCGGGAATGTCAGGAATAAAACCGGGAAAAAATCAAACGGCGCGAAGGCCAGCACCGATACCGCGCCCGCGATCAAAGCGACCATCGCGCGACGCCACCCCCAAAGCAGAAGGAGCCTGCTGGCAAATCCCTGCATTATGCCTCCCACCATTTCTGCCGAATTTCCGCCGACATCCGACTTATCTATACCCGCCGACAGGTATCAGATTGCTTTGGTCACTTTTTCCCGCGCAATCCGCGCGGTTTTTACCCTGATCCGCATCTTCTTTATCCGACGCTGGTCAGCATCCAAAATTTCAATTTCGATATTTTGGGGACAAGCGATCAATTCTCCGCGAACCGGAACCCGTCCTGCAATTGAAAAAACCAGACCACCCAAGGTTTCCACATCTTCTTCGGCAACCTCAAGCATAGTCTGATCGCCAATCAGGGTTCGAAAATCTTCAATCAAGACCCGGGCATCAGCAATAAAACTGCCGTCTTCCGCTTTGGAAATTTTCGGCGCCTGGCCCATATCATGCTCGTCTTCAATTTCACCGACAATCTCTTCAATTAGATCCTCGATTGAAGCCAAACCCTCGGTGCCACCATATTCATCAACCACAAGTGCCATATGCAACCGGGTTGCCTGCATTTTGAGCAATAATTCCACCGCCCGCATGCTTGGCGGCACGAACAATGCCTTGCGCAGGATTTTTGTGGATTTTAAMGACCTGCTCARATCAACCCGCGACAGATCAATTCCTGCCCCATTGCCATTGCCGGTTTTTCCGTTGGCCCGACTTCGCCCCCTGGCTTTGCGGGTCATCCACCCCATCAAATCCTTGATATGAACCATGCCTACAGGCTCATCCAGGGTCTCGCGATATACCGGAAGACGGGAATGTCCGGCTTGGCGAAATACAGCAATAACATCTCCGATCGGGGATGTTTCTTCCACCGCGATAATGTCCGCGCGCGGCACCATCACGTCATCAATCCGCACCCCGCGAAAGCTCAGTATATTGTTGAGCATCAGCCTTTCCTGATCGGAAAAGCCGCTGGCCGGGCCTTCTTCCTCTTCAAGGGCGGCGGCAATATTATCGCGCAGGGTTGGCTGATCAGCCCGCCCAAATAACGCTTTCAAACGCGCCATCCAGCCTTGATTGTTGGCAGAAGATTCCATCTTATCTCGGGTTATAGTCATGCGGTGCCGGATTGTTCCTGATGTTCGTTCATATCAGGTTCGCCGTCATAAGGGTCTGCAATTTCCATTTCGGCCAAAACTGCAATTTCCAGTGTTTCCATTAACTTCGCATCGTCATCTGWTTCATGAACATATCCCAGCAAGTGCAACAAACCATGAATTGTCAAATGAACAACATGATCAGCAAATGGCTTGCCATCCCGCGCGGCTTCTTCTGCGACGATTTCTGAAGCCAGAATAATGTCACCAAGAAGGCCGCCGACAAGGTTTTTATCTTGCCGTGCATCAACATTTTCATCGACAGGAAACGAAAGTACGTTTGTTGGACGGTCAATGCCGCGAAATTGTTTGTTGAGCAATTGGATATGCTGGTTGTCTGACAGCGCAATGCTAATTTCTGCGTCTTCAGAAAATTGCAATTCGAGTTTTGCGATCGTTCGGGCCAGCGCGTCACGAAGCCGCRCCAAAAGCGCCGGCTGGTCTGGCCAATTACCTGCAATTTCGATGATGTCGATCTGCATATTTAATTGTGCTTTTGGTTTTTACGGTCAAGCTCGCCATAGGCATGCACAATGCGCGCGACCAGATCATGACGCACCACGTCGGCTTCCGTAAATGTAATCTGCTCGACGCTCTCCACGTTGGTGAGCAGGTTGGCTGCTTCGGCAAGACCTTTCGAAACACTTGACGGCAAATCGGTTTGGCTTGGATCACCGGTAATCACCATGCGGCTATTTTCACCGAGCCGGGTAAGGAACATCCGCATCTGCATTGACGTGCAATTTTGCGCCTCATCAAGAATGATCGCAGCGTTCGACAACGTCCGGCCACGCATGAAGGCAAGCGGAGCGATTTCAATAACACCCGCTTCAATATCGCGCTCGACCCGGTCCATCGGCATCACGTCATAAAGGGCATCGTAAAGAGGGCGCACATAGGGATCGACTTTTTCGCGCATGTCGCCTGGCAAAAATCCCAGGCTCTCGCCTGCTTCAACCGCCGGTCTGGACAAAATGATACGATCAACCTTGCCTTGTTCCAGCAAGGAAACCGCGTGCACGACGGCCAGATAGGTTTTGCCGGTACCTGCTGGCCCAAGGGCAAAAACCAGATCGGCGCGACCAAGACATTCGATATAATCCTGCTGGGTTTTTGAGCGCGGCGAAATGGTACGGCGGCGGGTCACGATCCGGACGCTGTTAGATGACCCTTTGCCGATTTTCGGTCCAACCCCTTTTGTCGGATGCTTTTTGGCAAAACCAGATGGCTGCCCATCTTTCATGCGAATCACACCTTCAATATCACCAGCCGACATGCTTTCTCCCGCAGCGATCCGGTTATAAATTTCTACCAGAGCCGCCTCCGTTACATCACACGCGCCTTCGCCGCCACGGATAGAAACGTGGTTGCCGCGCGCCGAAATCTCAACCCCCAACCGGTGTTCCATCAAGGCAAGATTCTGGTCAAAATTCCCAAACACCGAAGAGAGGAGGCTATTGTCTTCAAAGCTAATTGTGCGCTCCACATCAACGGCAGGCCTGGTAGGTTTCACCATTGTGGAGCCGCCGCGCCCTTGACCAGGTTTTCTACTCAATTGGGCGCTCCTGCCATTTGGGTGGCCCTGTCTCCTTCGACCGTCATTGTCGGCGTATCTTCAAGCGAGCCGAATAGCGAACGCGGTCCTGCCCGGTCCACCCGAACCTGCTGGATGGTGCCACGCAAGTCAGCTGGTGCATCAACCTGTATCGCTTGCAAATAAGGCGTGCGTCCTGCCAATTGTCCTGGATTGCGGCCTTCGCGATCCAGCAAAACCGGGAAAACCACGGCTTCAAAACCTTGATTGAACGCGGCCTGTTGTTCCCCAAGCAAAGCTTGCAACCGCGCCAACCGCTCGGCTTTGACGGTTTCATCAATTTGTAATTCGCTATCGGCGGCAGGCGTACCGGGACGCGGGCTGTATTTGAAAGAATAGGCCTGGGCAAACCCGACTTGCTCCACAAGACGCAAGGTATCAGCGAAATCTTCTTCGGTTTCCCCCGGAAACCCGACGATAAAATCGGATGACAGCGCGATATCAGGTCGCGCCTCACGCAGGTCCTCGATGATTGCCAGATATTCAGCCACATTATGCTTCCGGTTCATGGCGTCGAGAATTTTGTCGGACCCGGACTGGATCGGCAAATGCAGATACGGCATCAATTTTTGATTGTCGCGATGGGCTGCGATCAAGTCCGGTGTCATGTCGCGGGGATGGCTGGTTGTGTAGCGCAGCCGCTCGATACCATCGACCTCAGCAAGCGCCGCGAGGAGGTCAGCCAATCGATAATCCTGCCCGCCATCGTTGGCTCCATGATAAGCATTTACGTTTTGGCCAAGCAGCGTGATTTCACAAACACCCGCATTCACCAAGCGTTTTGCTTCATCAAGAATGACACCGACGGGACGGGAAAATTCTGCGCCCCGTGTATAGGGCACCACACAGAATGTGCAGAATTTATCGCACCCTTCCTGGATTGTCAGGAATGCTGCGCTAGCCCGCTGGGCTGCAAGGCTGTGGCGTTCCTTTGGCAAGGTATCGAATTTTTCTTCCACCGGAAATTCGGTTTCTACCACCCGTTCGCCAGCTTGGGCGCGGGACAATAATTGAGGAAGACGATGATAGACCTGCGGGCCAAATACCAGATCAACGGCGGGGGCGCGGCGCAACATTTCTTCGCCCTCAGCCTGCGCCACACAACCCGCAACCGCGATGATTGTATCGCRGCCTTCGGCTTTGCTCCGGGCCTTGTTGATACGTAATCTGCCGAGTTCAGAATAAACCTTTTCAGCAGCCTTTTCACGAATATGACAAGTGTTCAGGATCACAAGATCGGCGTCGCTGCCGTCGTCTACAAGCTGATAGCCTTCAGCAATGAGGAGGTCCGACATACGCTCGGAATCATAGACGTTCATCTGGCAGCCATAGGTGCGGATGAAAGCTTTTTTCTGGCCGGTATCGGCGTGTTTCATTTTCGATCCAATGTAGCAAGGTCGTGCGCAAAGCGCCGTTAAGCATTTTCATAGCCTGAATCACAGGTTTTGAGAATAGCTTCCATAACCCGGTTGATTGCGCGCTTCAATCCTGACCAGGTGATCTGTGTGTTGCTGGCAGCATATCGATGTTGGCAAGCTTACGGCCCATAATCGATGACAATAGCATCCGCCGCACTTCTGTCTCCAAAAGCCGGGTCAATATTTTGCGGTTCGGATATTTAGAATGGCGAAATGGTTCTCCCACCGAAATAACAATTTCGACCGGCGCCCGCATCAACACGCCCCAGATATGGGGCAAAAGTTCCATATCGCCAAACCATGTGAAAAAATGCCGGTCGGTGCGTGAAAGCGGGATCCCGTGACAACTCACAAATGCAACCGCCATGGGCTGGATCAGGATGTCGTCGAATTCCGAATTTAAAAACGCTTTTTCAACCGCGCCAATGATAGCACTTTTAAAGGGCAGCACCCGGTTGCCATCGCTGCTGGTGCCTTCCGGAAACAAGACCATGCGGTCGCCGTCAAGCAGGCGGGCAGCTAATTCTGTTGTCGCAATGCCGGTCGCCTGACGGCTGGTACGGTCGAGAAAGAACGTACCTTTCAATTTGGCAAGTGTTCCAAATATCGGCCAATTGGCGACTTCCTGTTTGGCAACAAAATAGCTTGGGCCCAGAGAATTGATCGCCAGAATATCAATCCAGGATGAATGCGAAGACACGATCAGAACCGGCCCATTGGTGGCAAGATCACCATCAAGGGTCACCTGGATATTCAGCAGGAAAAGAAACATGCGGTTGACCCTGACCGGGAACCATTTGGCACCTTTGGGCCAGATTTGCACTAACAGCCATTGGATCACGATGATTGGAAGAACCATCAATGAAATCAATAGGGCAACAAAGGCTGCGCGCGCAGCTCTCATACCAAAGACATCCGATCAAGCCGACATGCTCTATTGCCGGTGAATGACCCGGCTTTAACTATCCGTGTCATCCAACGGCACCCCGTACAATTCAAGGCGGTGATCAACCAGCTTGAACCCGAGCTTCTTAGCCACGATTTTCTGCAATTCTTCAATTTCCTGACTACGAAATTCGATCACTTCACCGGTTCGAAGGTTGATCAGGTGGTCATGATGGATATCGGTGACGGGCTCGTATCTGGCGCGGCCGTCGCGGAAATCGTGACGATCAAGAATTCCGGCATCTTCAAAAAGTTTGACCGTGCGATACACGGTCGAGATTGAAATATTGGAATCCACTTCAGACGCCCGGCGATAGACTTCTTCCACATCGGGATGATCACTGGATTCTGAAAGGACACGCGCCACGACACGGCGCTGCTCCGTCATGCGCATTCCCTGATTGACGCAGGCGGCTTCGATTGAGCCGCGGTTTTCATCATCCGGCACTGTTTCTACTTCCGTCGCCATTTTTAACTCGGACATCCGCTTCCCCTTCAGAATGTCAACATATCAAAAAACTATCCCGGGTCATAACCCGAACTTCGAACTTACTGGGCGAGATCAAGCCGCATCAATAATGCATCCTCGGTCCCGCCATTTTTCAATCGCACATAATTTTTGCGAATACCCGCTTCACAAAATCCCTGMTGCCGGTATAGCGCGATTCCGGCTTGGTTCCGTATGGCTACTTCCAAAAATATAGTCAGCACACCTTTTGTTTCCAAATGACGGCGAATTTCCTCCAAAAGCTGCCGTCCCAAACCCTGTCGCCGGGAATGTGGCGCAATCATTATGGTGAGTATCTCACCTTCATCAACCACTGCCCGCGCCATCGCGAAACCGAGTATTCGTTCTGCTGCCTCGTCTGTCGATACCAAAGTTATGACACGATCATTGGCATCAAGACTTTTAAATTCTTCTGCCGACCATCCGACCGCAAATTCACTCCCGTGCAGCTCTGCCAGAGATTCAAATTGACCCTTCTCCACGACCCGTATCTGGCTATTGCCGGGCAAGGGATTTGTGATCCTGCGCCTTGGCATCCGCCGGTCTTAGATAAAGCGGCGACGGGCGGTTTTCCAGATCATCCGCCCTTGCCCCAAGAGCTGCAATATTGCGTGTTGTCGGACCGCTCAAATGTGGCAATTCCAATATGTGGCCATGGGCAATATTCAATAACCCTCGTTCAACCAAAACAGCGGCGCCTGGCCCTACCAACAATGTTTCTGGATCGCCCAGCCAGCTCATGTCCGCCAGATCGCAGACCGCCGCTTCATCAAGCGGATCTCCGTCCGCGTCAAAATTGCGGACATATATTTGCTCCCGGCGCGCATCAAGCAAAATGGCAAAGGGGGCTTTTCGCCCGTCACGGCTTGCAACAAAATCTGTCGCTAACGCATCCAATGTCCCGATGCCTGCAACCGGGATACCCAGCGCCAGGCCAAGCCCGCGGGCCGTTGCGATGCCAACCCTGAGGCCGGTAAAACTGCCCGGRCCRGTRGTRACRGCAACCCGGTCCAGGGWWTCRAACCCGRTCCCGGCTTCATCCATCACCCGGSCRATCATCGGGACCAGAGCTTCGGCATGYCCRCGCGCCATGTCTTTGCGKATTTCCGCAAGCATGCTGATCTCACTTGAAACATCGTCAATCATTACACATGCCACTGAACAGGCGGTCATGGATGTATCAAGAGCCAGAATTTTCATTATCTCTCCCGGCAAACGGGTTTTKGGGCAAAATCAGACTGGACGAACTTCCTGAACCTCGGGAACAAAATGCCGGAGCAAATTTTCAATCCCGTGCTTGAGGGTCGCGGTTGAAGACGGACACCCGGCACAGGCACCTTTCATGTGCAGAAACACAATGCCATCCTTGAACCCGTTAAAGGTGATATCGCCACCATCCTGGGCAACGGCCGGACGAACCCGGGTATCGAGAAGCTCTTTGATGGTCTTAACGATTTCAGCATCAGCCTCGTCGAAATTTCCGTCACCCTCGCTCATTTGATGGTTTTCGTTCATGACCGGCGCACCGGACATGAAATGTTCCATTAATGCCCCAAGAATGGCCGGTTGAAGATGTTGCCATTCGTGGTTATCGGGTTTTGTGATGGTGACAAAGTCTGCGCCAAAAAACACGCCTTCAACGCCATCAATGGCAAACAGGCTGGTTGCCAATTGAGACTCTGTTGCGTCATCAGAGCTGCGGAAATCGCAGGTGCCGGTCGGCATCACGACTTGTCCCGGCAAAAACTTTAATGTGGCCGGATTGGGAGTTGCTTCGGTCTGGATAAACATGGGGTGCCCGCTTTGWAATTGTTGTCTTGAAATTGTTGTCTTGATTGAGTCGCTGTTTACGCGAGGTGTAAATTAGAACCATTCTATATAATATGGGGACGTTTGGTCAATTGTTCAACAATATTGAAGGTCTTTTTGAATCCTGAAAACCAATCGACAATATAGTCTTCAGATCAAGGCATGGATTTCTTCATCCGTGAGATTTCCCGGTACGATGGTAACCGGGATCGGGTAACCGCCCGCGCCCTTGCTGGCCAGCATGGATACCAGCGGGCCNGGGGCCCTCATTTTCAGCAGATGCGCCCAGTACAAGAATTGCGATATCTGGGTCTTCTTCGATCAGACCGAGGATTTCCTCACCCACTTTTCCTTCACGAATCACATGTTCCGGCTCGATATCGCTATAGGCTTTCATTTTTCGGGTATGAAGCCGCAARATCACMTGGGCYTCRTTCATGGCCTCGCCGCGGCGGATTTCCTCAACCCCGAGCCAATGCTGAAAATCGCCGGGCTCAATCACAACCAGCAGAATCAACTTGCCGCCCGTGCTTTCAGCCCGGTGGGCTGCAAAATTCAGAGCGCTGCCGCATTCCGGTGAATTGTCCAGAACGACAAGAAATTTGCGGCTATGGCCAGGTTTTGTGCTTTCTCGAATTCTACTCATGGACACATGCTGCCATTCCCCGCCAAAAGCGGCAAGTCAAGATTATCGGTTCTGTCGAATTTCAAATTTATTGCTGCTAGCTCAGTCGTGCAACAATCCCATGATGCTTTTTACGTCCGTCATGATCGGCGCAGCAATTTCTGTCGCCCGCGCCGCGCCGTTACTGAGAATTTTGTCGATATGTCCGGGATCAGCACAAAGACGCTTCATCTCAGCATTGATCGGGCTAAGTTTGGTAACCGCCAATTCAGCTAGCGCCTGTTTGAAGCCGGAAAATTGACCGCCACCATATTCAGCCAGCACATCATCCAGTTGCCGGTCGGCGAGAGCTGCAAAAATCCGGACCAGGTTTTCAGCTTCCGGCCGTCCTTCCAGGCCTGCCATTTCTGATGGCAAGGGATCGGGGTCGGTGCGAGCTTTGCGCACTTTCAAGGCAATTGTATCAGCGTCATCGGTCAGGTTGATGCGTGAATAATCAGACGGATCGGATTTGGACATTTTGGCAGATCCGTCACGCAACGACATGACCCGCGTTGCAGCCCCTTGAATCAATGGTTCAGGCAACGGGAAATAACCATCTTCAAAGCCGTTTTTCAGAATCGAATCGGCATAATCAGAATTGAATTTCTGGGCAATATCGCGGGTCAGCTCGAATGTGTCTTAGCTAACTCGGCTTCTTGTGCGGAAGTTAACTTGTAGTATTCCTGATCCGATAACACCTGGTAATCATAGTGATTGATATCTGTATCATCGAGCTTATTAAATACCATGTGAGCTATTTCTATTTTGTCTGTATTATTCATAATTGTCCTTTTTTATTTTTAGATGCTAAAAACTTGGCAATCAGATCTTGCTCATTCTTTGCTCTCTCTTCTTTTTCACTAGAATTTAAAGCTTTGTTTTGTTCTCTAACCACTTTAGCTTCATTAGAGTTAAGATAGATATCCTCTTTCATTTCAGAAAAATATTTTGCACATCCTTTACAACAACCTTTTCGCAGAGACATGCTTTTATTTAGCACAAATTTTTTACAAGCATGACACTTAAATCTTTTTCCTTGTTTGAATTCTTGGTCTATTTTTTCTAGTCTTTTTTGGCTTGATAAGTAATTGCGTCTAGCAGTACCAGATAATAATCTTCCGTCTGATGTAGATAGTGTCAATTTCTTTTTAATGACAGTGGTTTTATTTATACACATTGAACAAACACCATCTTGAAATTTAATGCTAGACGTGCCACACACAGTTTTCCCACATTTTGTGCAAAGAGTAAGAGTATTAGTGTCACTGTTAAGATTATTTATGTACAAAACAAAAGAATTGCTTATTCTATACAATCTTTTTACTGCATCAAATTCTTTAGTATTTGATGCAGTAATGGGCGAATATAAAGCAATTCTTTTGT
>JAESRU010000182.1 GCA_016764455.1 Hyphomicrobiales bacterium
CCTGGGGCCAATTATCGCACGATGGATATGTCGGCTATGTTCCGGTAGCAGCGCTCGGCTTGCCAGGTGTCGTCCCGACCCATCGGGTGACAGCGCTCAGAACCTATATTTTCYCCGAACCCAATATCAAGGCCCCACCCCTGCATCTGGTCACTATGAATGCCCGGCTTGTTGTGGAGGCCATTGAAGATGGGTTCGCGGCGCTGGCAGGCGGTGGATTTGTCGTTGACCGCCATATTGGCAGCAACGAAGATCACGCATCTGATTTCGTTTCGGTAGCGGAACGATATACAGAAACGCCATATTTTTGGGGTGGCCGTACCAGTATCGGTATCGATTGTTCGGGCCTTGTACAGATGGCACTTGAAGCGGCTGGATGGGCCTGTCCGCGCGACACCGATATGCAAATGGCGGAACTGGGGACGCCGCTCTCGATGGAGCGGGTGATCCGGCGCGGAGACCTGGTATTTTGGCAAGGGCATGTGGGCATCATGCTGGACATGACCAATTTACTGCACGCCAACGCCCATCACATGATGTGCCAAACTGAACCGCTGCAAGAAGCCGTATCCCGGATCAGCACCAATGGTGGTGGTAATATTCTTGATATCAGGCGGATTAAGGAATAGCCCGATTTTGCCTTTCACGAGTCTCTTGATAATATTCTGAAATCCACCAGCGCGAAGGTATGCGGATGCCTGAAACAAATTTTTTTACCGATGTTGATGCCCTTGCAGCCGCCATTCCCGATGGCACGAAGTTGGCGATATTCAAAGATTCCGGTGTGCCCATGGCAGCTGCGAAAGCGCTCGTTCGCAGGCAGGCAAAGGGATTGCATCTGGTGACGATCCCAACCGCGGGTATGATTGTGGATATGCTCATTGGTGCCGGATGCGTTGATATAGTTGAGACCTCTGGCGTGTCGCTCGGCGAGTTTGGCCCGGCGCGGGAATTCGCCAACGCGGTCAAGGCGGGTAAAGTGAAGATAATGGATTCAACCTGCCCCGCCATTTATTCAGGTTTGCAGGCGGCCGAAAAAGGCGTCCCGTTCATGCCGATGCGTGGTCTGATCGGGTCTGATATTTTGAAAAACCGGGACGATTATGCGGTGATCGATAATCCACTTGCCAAGGACGATCCGATTGTTGTGGTGCCCGCGATCCGTCCTGATATTGCATTGATCCATGTGGCGCTTGCCGACAGGTTCGGCAACCTCTGGATTGGCCGTCAAACCGAATTGAAAGTCATGGCGCACGCGGCCAAGGGGACATTTGCGACGGCGGAAAAAATCATCGACACCAATATCATGGAAGATGAGCGATTGGCGTCTGCAAGCATTCCTTCGCTTTATGTGAACGGCATCGCGCCTGCGCCGCGTGGTGCGTGGCCCCTCGAAATGCCCGGGCAATATGATGTCGATCGGGATGAAATGGAAAATTACGCGAAACTTTCAGGAAGCGGCGACGGGTTCCAAACCTGGATCACTGATCGTGTATTTGCAAAATCTGTTGCTGCCGAATGAATAATTGCAGACCCGAAGAACTGATGATCTCAGCCATTGGCGATCTTCTTGAAGATGCGGCCCATATCGCGGTCGGGGTATTGTCGCCAATTCCAGGTTCAGCGGCGCTCCTTGCCCGCGCCCGCAATGGCGCACGGGTTTCGATCATCGGCAGTACCGTGCCGGAATTTCGAACCGACGGCGGCATTGATCTTTTTGACGCTGCCGGGCAGGGCAGGGTCGATGCCTTTTTTCTAAGCGGTGGCCAGATCGACGGTGCCGCCAATATCAACCTGACCGGTATTGGCACTTATCCGGAATTGGACATCAGATGGTCCGGCGCGTTCGGGTCAGCTTATCTCTATTTCCAGGTTCCAAAAGTGATCTTGTTTCGAGACGAACATTCAAGACGCACCCTGGTGAAGAAGGTCGATTTCATTTCAGCCCCCGGCGTAAGTAAGAAAAATGTCTATCGCCCCGGCGGGCCATACGCCCTGGTGACCCCGTTATGTGTGATGATGTTTGACCGGATAGCGGGTCGCTTCACACTGAAAAGCATTCACCCGGGGCACAGCCTGGAAGAAATACGCGACCAGACCGGGTTTGATTTCGATTGCCCGAACGATGTCCCTGATACAGCAACACCAGATAAAGACACCCTGTCTCTTATCCGTGGTGATGTTGCCCGTGCCATCGCAAACCCCTATCCGGCATTTGCGGCAAAGATGTTCGGAATTTAGGGCTGCTCAATAGCCTTGAACCGGATCGACAATATTTGCCATTGTCCCACCAGTTTCATGAACTTCTAATTGCTCAAGAACATTCCGCAAAATCGTGTCCGGGTCGCTCGCTGACGCATTGTGCGGGGTGATGGTGATATTTGGATGCGTCCATAAAGGACTTGAATCTGGCAGCGGTTCGGTCTCGAACACATCGAGCGTTGCAGCTCCAAGGACACCCTTTTCAAGTGCCTTCAGAATATCTGCTTCCCGCTGCAACCCGCCACGCCCGGCATTAATCAGAACCGGTTTTCCAAGCGGTCCGTCATGGCTGAGTTTTTCAAACAGCGCCAAATCAAGAATGCCATCGGTCGCTGGTGTGTGAGGCAACAGGCAGACCAGAATATCGGTTTGTCCAAGAAAAGCACCAAGCCCGACCTGCCCGAAAAAGGTATCAATGCCCTCTACAGATTTTTCGGTCCGGCTCCAGCCATTGACCTGGAACCCGAGATTTTTAAGCTTTAGCGCTGCATCGATGCCGAGAATTCCAAGCCCCATTATTCCAATCTGCAGGGCACTGGCGGCGGCTTGGGGAATTTCTTTCCATACATTGTCGGCCTGAAACGCATCATAGACCCGCTGTTTGCGGTGATGCATCAAGACATGCAGCACAACATATTCGCTCATCCGGACGCTCAAATCCGGGTCGATGATCCGTACCACCGGAACATCTGGCAGCTGGTCATCTTCAAAAATATGGTCGACCCCGGCGCCAAGAGAAAAAATAATTTCCAGATTGGGCATCTGCGCCAGCAGGCCGGGTGCTGGTTTCCATGCAAGCGCGTAGCGCACATCCTCAGGATGGAGAATATCCGGGGCTGTCTGAAATGCCCGGTCAGGCGCAAGCTGCACAAGAGACTTTTGCCACGCTGCCACGTCCCAATTACTGATAAGCAAAGCCAGCGACATCGGATTATTGGTCCGTGGCACGGCTGCCCGAAATGACCCGATTATCAAAGGCGGCGGCAATCAGCGCCTTGGTATAATCTGTCTTCGGGGCTTCAAAAATCTGTTTCGCAGTACCGTATTCGACGGTTCTGCCGTCGCGCATGACGATCACTTCGCCAGCCAGCGCCCGAACGACTTTCAGATCGTGGCTGATAAAGAGATAGGCAAGGTCGTGCTTTTTTTGCAAGTCACGGAGCAAATCAACGATCTGCGCCTGCACCGACATATCCAGTGCGCTGGTTGGTTCGTCCAGCATGATGAATTTTGGTTTCAGAACGATAGCGCGCGCTATCGCGATACGCTGGCGCTGGCCGCCCGAAAATTCATGAGGGTAGCGATCCATAATATCGCCGGTCATACCAACCTCTTCGAGTGCTGATTTTACCAGCGCCCGGCGCTCTTCAAACCCCATGCCGTGACCCTGGACGATCAGGCCTTCTTCAACAATCTGGGCGATTGACATGCGTGGGCTCAATGACCCATAGGGGTCCTGAAATACGATCTGCATCTCTTTGCGCAAGGGACGCATGTCGTTAAACGAATAGGAATGGATGGGTTTATCGCCGAAAAAAATCTCGCCTTCACTTGAAATCATCCGCAGCAAGGCAAGGCCAAGAGTGGTTTTCCCTGAACCGGATTCGCCAACAATACCAAGAGTCTGACCTTCGCGGACGATCACATCCATACCGTCCACGGCTTTGATATGATCAACCGTGCGGCGCATGAACCCGCGCTTGATGGGGAACCATACTTTCAGATTATCAGCCTTCACCATCGTCGCCGCCTTGCGGTTTACCTTTGGTGGGTCGCCCTTGGGTTCAGCGGAAAGGAGGTGCTTGGTGTAGCTGTGTTTTGGTGCCTCAAATATTTGTTTGGTGGTACCTTGTTCGACGATTTTTCCATCCGTCATGACGCAGACCCGCTCCGCCATCCGGCGTACAATTCCCAGGTCATGGGTGATCAACAGGATCGCCATACCGTCATTTTCCTGCAAATCCCGCAGCAATTGCAGAATTTGCGCCTGCACGGTGACATCGAGCGCCGTTGTTGGCTCATCCGCAATCAGCAGGTCTGGTTCGTTTGCGAGCGCCATGGCGATCATGACCCGCTGTCGCTGACCACCGGATAGTTGATGCGGGTAGCTGCCGAGCCGTTGTTCAGGGTCGCGAATACCAACCTTGTGCAGCAATTCAAGCACCCGCGCCCGCGCTTTCGTCTTGCCCATGCCTAAATGAATTTTCAGCATCTCGCCAATTTGCTGCTCAATTGTATGCAGCGGGTTCAGCGAGGTCATCGGCTCCTGGAAAATCATCGAGATATCGTTGCCGCGCACCTTGGACATTGCCTTCTCGCTGGCGCCAACAAGTTCTTCGCCCCTGAAGCGAATACTGCCTGAAGGGTGGCTCGCCGCCGGGTAGGGCAGCAATTGCATGATCGAAAGCGCGCTGACAGATTTGCCAGAACCAGATTCGCCAACCAATGCCACCGTTTCACCGGGCTTGATATCAAACGAAATCTTGTCGACCGCCATATTTGTGCGCGATCCGGTGCGGAACGAAACCGAAAGGTCTTTGATCTCAACGAGGGGGGAAATGCTCATATCATCCCTCCGGTGCAAATGTCTTGCGGGGATCAAATCCGTCGCGGACAGCTTCGCCGATAAATATCAGCAGGCTCAACATAATTGCGATCACCATGAAGCCGGTAATGCCAAGCCAGGGGGCTTGCAAATTAGCTTTGCCCTGGGCCAGCATTTCGCCAAGGGAGGGGGAGCCTGGCGGAAGACCAAAGCCCAGAAAATCCAGCGACGTAAGTGTTGCGATCGACCCGTTCAGAATAAACGGCATAAACGTGAGTGTGGCCACCATGGCGTTCGGGAGCAGATGTTTGAACATGATCGAGATGTTCGAGACCCCAAGTGCGCGGGCCGCATTTACATATTCAAAATTCCGCCCGCGCAAAAATTCCGCCCGCACCACGCCGACCAACGCCACCCAGGAAAATAACAGCAATATGCTGAGCAATATCCAGAAGGTGGGCTCGATGATCGAGGCGATAATGATCAACAAATAAAGCGCCGGGATCGAGGTCCATATCTCGATAAAGCGCTGGAATATCAAATCGACCCAGCCGCCAAAATAGCCCTGCACAGCGCCGGCCACGATCCCGATCCCTGATGAAATGATGGTGAGTATCAGCCCAAACAGCACCGAAATCCTGAACCCATAAATTAACCGCCCGACAACGTCGCGCCCTTGATCATCGGTTCCCAGCCAATTCTCAGTAGATGGCGGCGCCGGCGCCGGTACTGGTAAATCAAGATTGATGGTGTCGTAGGAATAGCGGATCATCGGCCAGACCATCCAGCCACCGCTATCCTCGATCAGCTCCTGCACAAAAGGATCTCGGTAATCAGCTTCGGTCTCAAACTCGCCACCAAATTCGGTTTCGGCGTAGGATTGAAATACCGGGAAATAGAACGCGTCGTCGTAGCGAACCAACAGCGGCTTGTCGTTGGCGATGAATTCCGCAAACAGGCTCAGCACAAACAGGATCAGAAATATCCAGAGACTCCAAAACCCGCGCCTATTGGCTTTGAAACTGTCCCAGCGGCGCTGGTTGATTGGCGAAATCCGTCTCTTGCGCTTTGGCGGATCAATGTCCAATGCGGAATTTTGTTCTGTATTGGTCATGTGATCAGACATCCCGCCGCTCGAAATCAATCCTTGGATCAATCCAGGTATAGGTCAGGTCCGAAATCAAATTGACCACCAGCCCCATCAGGGAAAAAATAAACAGGGTCGCAAATACCACCGGGTAATCCCGGTTGACGATGGATTCAAACGACAACAAGCCCAACCCATCGAGCGAGAAAATTGTTTCAATTAAAAGGCTACCAGCGAAAAACGCCCCGATAAATGCGCCGGGAAATCCGGCAATGATGATCAGCATGGCGTTGCGAAATACGTGGCCGTACAACACTTCTTTTTCATCCAGCCCTTTCGAGCGCGCCGTGACCACATATTGTTTGCGGATCTCGTCCAGGAACGAATTTTTGGTAAGCAGGGACGTGACTGCAAAAGCTCCGAGCGCCATTGAAATAAGCGGCAAGGTCAGGTGCCAGAAATAATCGATCACTTTGCCTACAAGTGAAAGCTCATCGAAATTCTCCGACGTTAATCCACGCAACGGGAACCAATCGAGGAACGTGCCACCGGAAAACATGACAATCAGCAGAACCGCAAACAGGAACCCGGGGATCGCATAGCCGATAATGATCACGCCGCTGGTCCAGGTATCAAACCGGGACCCATCGCGAACCGCTTTCCTGATCCCGAGCGGGATCGAGATGCCATACGATAACAGCGTCATCCAGAGCCCGAGCGAAATTGATACCGGCATCTTCTCGACGATCAGGTCGATCACCGAAATGTCTCGGAAATACGAGGTGCCGAAATCAAACCGGATATAATTCCACATCATCAACAGGAACCGTTCGTGGGCCGGTTTGTCGAACCCGAACTGGATTTCAAGCTGGCGGATAAATTCAGGGTCGAGACCCTGCGCTCCGCGATATTTCGAAGATGTTACAGACGAGCTTGATCCGGCTTGTCCTTGCGACCCGGCGCCCAGATCACCGCCCGCCGAACCGCCAATCCGTGACGTGGCAGCAACATCGGTGCCTGTCAATTGTGCGATAACCCGCTCAACCGGACCACCTGGCGCAAACTGGATTACGGCGAACGAGATCAGCATAATCCCGACAACGGTCGGGATGATCAGCAACAGGCGTCTTAGAATATAGGCGGCCAAGATTTATTCCTTACCTGAGCGATTCAAGGCGCGATGCCTTGTCATTGTCATACCACCAGGTATCGATAATGCCACGCGCATATCTGGGGCTTGTTTCGGGCCACGAAAATTTATCCCAGAATGCCACCGTATGGCTGGCCTTGAACCAATGCGGCACCCAATAATGCCCGGCCCGCAAAATCCGGTCCAGGGCGCGCGCAGCGGTGCCAAGATCGGCCCGCGACCTGGCTCCGAGCACGGCTTCGATCATGGCATCAATTGCCGGGTCTGCGATCCCTGAAAGGTTGCGGCTGCCAGATAAATTGGCCGCGTCGCTTGACCAGTAATTGCGCAATTCCACGCCAGGCGTGTTTGGGATCACATAGCGCTGGGTAACGATGTCGAAATCAAATGATTTAAGCCGCTCGACAAATTGCGAAGGGTCAACCCGGCGGATTGAAGCATCGATGCCGAGAATTTCGAGGTTTTTGACATAAGGCGCAATGATCCGCTCAAAGGTCGGGGCGAAAATCAGAAATTCGATCTGGAAAATTTCTCCGTCGCTATTTTGCCGCTTGCCGTCGACAATCGTCCATCCGGCCTCGCTAAGCAGGCGGGACGCGCGCCGCAGCAAGGCCCGATCCTGGCCCGAACCATTTGAGACCGGCGGCAATAACGCTTCGCCAAATACACTGTCCGGCACCTGCCCGCGCCACGGTTCCAGCAACGCCAATTCATCAGACCTCGGCATCCCGTCAGCCATCATGGAGGAATTTTCAAAGAAACTGCTGGTCCGTTGATAAAGACCGTAAAATTGGTTGCGGTTGGTCCATTCGAAATCAAACGCCAACGCCAACGCTTCGCGCACCCGTGGGTCCGAGAATTTCCCCCGCCTTGTATTGATAAAAAATCCTTGGGCGCCAGATGGACGCTCGTCCGGCAGGGTGACCATGTTCAGCAACCCGTTATGGACAGCAGCGATATCATATTCTGTGGCCCAGGTGCGCGATGTGAATTCTTCACGAAGATCGTATTCACCGCTTTTCAGCGCCTCAAACTCCGCCGTGCGGTCGCGGTAATATTCATAGCGCAGTTCGCCAAAATTAAAGCGCCCGCGATTGACTGGAAGATCGCGCGCCCAATAATCGTCGCGCCGCCCATAGGTRACATAATGGCCCTGGCGAAAACCRGTAATTTCATAGGGACCAGACCCGAGCGGGGGGGTRAGCGTGGTTTGCGTGAAATCATGGCTCTCGTACCAAGCGCTGGAAATGATCGGCAATTGCGCCACYCGYAGYGGYAAGTCGCGGGTCAAGGACCCGGTAAATGTATARCGCACGGTGAGATTATCGATTATTTCAGCGCTGGTCACATCGCGCAGCGGCATCGAGAGAAACGGATGCCCATCGGCCTTGATCAACTCAAACGAGCGCACAACGTCACCTGCGCGCACCGGGCTGCCATCGGCAAAGGTGGCCTCGCTGCGCAGGAAAAACGTAACCGACATGCCGTCTTCGGCAATCTCGGCGCTATGGGCGATAAGCCCGTAAACCGCATCAGGCTCATCATTGGCCCGGGTCATCAGGGTATCGAACAAAAATGCAAGACCCTGCGCCGGGGTTCCTTTGAGAATATGACCGTTGAAACTATCAAACGTGATCAACCCGGCAGTACCGATCATCGAGAGCCGCCCGCCTTTCGGCGCGTCCGGGTTTACATATTCAAAATGAGAAAAATCAGGYGGATAMTRCAATTCGCCAAATGCCGACAGGCCGTGACGAGGTCCAGCCCAGCCATTTGTAAGCGTTAAAACCCAAAGCAGAAGAGCAATTGAAAATCTAGTTGCCATCAACGGCCGCTGATCTTGCTTCGTCTAACCACCAGATATTTGGAAACCCGACGGCAAATTCTGGAAGTTGGTCAGGCCGCCCGAACCGGTCCCAGCGGGCGGTGCGGAAAACCGAGCTGTTCCATTGCGGCACCACATAATGGTTCCACAACAACACCCGGTCGAGGGCGTTGGTGGCGGCGATCAGGTCTTCGCGGCTGCTGGCGAGAATGATTTTCTCGATCAGATAGTCCACCGCTTCATCTTCGATCCCGATCAAATTGCGGCTGCCATCGGTAGAGGCGGCGCGGCTTCCCCAAAAATCCCTCTGTTCGTTGCCAGGCGAAAGCGACTGGCCCCAATTGCCGACAATTATATCGAAATCAAACCGGTCGAGGCGGTTACGATATTGGGAAATATCAACGGTGCGGACGCTGGCCTGGATGCCAAGGCGTTCCAGGTTTTTGATATAGGGCAGCACGACCCGCTCGAAACTGGGGGAGGCAAGCAGAAACTCGACCTTCATTTCTTCACCAGACGCCGCGTCCATCAGCATCCCGTCTTGAATCGTCCAGCCCGAATCCCGTAACAACCGGCTGGCTTCCCGGAGGTTAGTGCGCAGGCTCCGAGGCGTTTCGTTGAACGGGTTGGAAAATTCTGTTGTGAAAACCTGTTCAGGARTCTGATCGCGGATAGGTTCCAGAATTTCCAGTTCCCGAGGCCCAGGCAACCCGGATGCTGCGAGTTCTGAATTGGAGAAATAACTGTTGGTGCGTTGATACTGACCAAAAAAGAGATTTTTGTTCGACCATTCAAAATCAAAAGCCAGGCTGAATGCCAGTCGCACCCGTGGATCGTCAAATTTTCCGCGCCTGATATTGAAGGCAAAGGCCTGCATCCCCGATCCGGTATTGTTAGCAATTTCTTCGCGGATCACGCGCCCTGCGGTAAGGGCTGGAAAATCATACGCGGTCGCCCAATCCTTGGCGCTGTTTTCTGTGCGCCAATCATATTGCCCACCCTTGAAGGCTTCGAGCGCGATTGTTGTGTCGCGGAAATATTCGATCCTGATTTCATCRAAATTATTCTGGCCCACATTCACAGGTAAATCCGCACCCCAATAATCTTCAACCCGTTCAAGCACCAGCGAGCGCCCGGCATCAAATTCCCGCACCCGGTAAGGGCCACTGCCGAGCGGAATTTCCAGAGTTGTTTCACTGAGCGAACGCGGTCCCGAAGGGCCTTGCGCTGTCCACCAATGTTTTGGCAATATTGGCAACTGACCGACAATTTGCGGTAATTCCCGGTTTCCTGTGACATCAAAACGAAACGTCACTTCGTGCGATCCGGTAACTTCGGCGCTGACGATATTTCGGTAATAGCCCGAATAAAATGGATGCGCCGCGCGCAATGCTTCCAGGCTGAAAATCACATCTTCCGGGGTCACGGGCATGCCATCATGCCATCGCGCATTTTCGCGCAAACGGTAGGTGACGGACGAAAAATCTTCAGGAAATGAAACAGCTTCCGCCAATAGCCCGTATTCGGAGCTGGCTTCGTCCATGCTGGAAGATAACAGGGTGTCGTAAATGAGCTGGATTGAGCCAGCCGCTTGGCCCTTGAACGTAAAAGGGTTGAGGCTATCGAACGACCCGATTGAAGACATGCGCACCCTKCCGCCCTTCGGAGCATCAGGGTTTACATAGTCAAAATGCGGGAAACCTTCTTCGTATTTCAATTCACCGAGCAGGGAGAGGCCGTGACGCCAAATTGTTTCAGCGCGGGCGGTTCCAGCAAAACTTGAGGCAACAACCAAAGCGAGCGCAAAGGCCAGCAAAGCCGGTTTTTTGAATTTGAAATGCATGGGCCTAACAATCTCCCTCATTCATTGTCGCGATGCTTGCCAAAAGATATGGGCAGGAATTGCGACAATAATAGGTGCTTGCCCCATGACAAATCAACAATGGGTGTGGTGTCTATTGTCCGCAATTGGGAAAATGATAAAGCCAGACCGTTATTGAGGAAGCGGCGGAGCGTCCGGGCTGATGCTCTGGAGATAGATCAACAGATCAGCACGTTGATTGTCGCGCCGGATACCGGCAAAACCCATCGCGGTTCCAGGCATTGCTTCGCGCGGATTTGCAAGAAACGCCGACAGGTTTTCATAATCCCAGGATCCGCCAACGGCCTGCATGGAATCTGAATAGGAAAAGCCAGCAGCTGTCGCCACACCGCGYCCCAGGATACCGTAGAGRTTGGGACCAACCTTGTTCGCGCCACCYTCATCAAACGAATGGCAGGCTRCACATTTGCGGGCAACCGAAGCRCCAGCGTCMGCGTCGCCTTCKGCCAACAATGAAGCCAGCGATATAACAGGCACTTCTTCGACCGCTTCCTGGCTGGCATTGGCGTGTGCATCCGGAACTTCAACCACATAACCCATTTGTTCAGGGGCTTCGCGGTCATATATAAGGTCGGCAATGATACCGAGGCCCATCACCGCCAAAACCGTGAAAAGAACTGCGCCCGCGATTTTGTTGAATTCGAAGGAATCTAGCATGCTTGCTCCGGTAAAATCCTTTATGTCCGAGCCCGTTGCCCTGACAATTACGTTGTTGRATACAACACACTGCTAGCCAAGTAAATAACCGAGATTTAGCAATTCTGGAACTGTGCCGGGCAGCTCGCCTTTAACCTTGTTTAAGTTCCATTGCCGGGGCACCTGCATCTCGTATAACATTCCTCAAACACGGGCCTGTCACATGGTTCCAATGTCAACATTTTTGTGTAGAGTTTCGGGTTTTTGAGCGCTTCAGATCAACAGACGATCATTGTTATACCGGCCCGCATGGCATCAACCCGCCTGCCGGGAAAGCCGCTTGCTGACATTGCCGGCAAGCCGATGATCGAACATGTCTGGCGCCGGGCCATGGAAGCAAATATCGGACGGGTCATTGTGGCGACCGATGACACAGAGATTGCCAAGGCGATTCTCTCGGTCGGTGGCGAGGCGGTTCTGACCCGCCCGGATCACCCATCCGGGTCAGACCGGATCGCCGAAGCGCTCGAAATTGCCGATCCCGATGGCAAAATCGAATTGATCGTCAATCTTCAGGGCGATCTACCGACGCTTGATCCAGATAGCTTGCGCAAATGTGCGCGCCTGCTCAATACGGGGGATGCGGATATTGGGACCTTGGCAACCATTGAAAATGATGCTGGCGAGGCCGCCAACCCGAACATGGTGAAAGTTATCGGCACTAAGATTGGCGATAAGCATTTACGAGCATTATATTTCACCAGAACCCTTGCGCCTTCGGGGCCAGGCCCATTCTATCATCATATCGGGATTTACACCTATCGCCGGGCAGCGCTTCAGCGCTTTATCAACTTGCCACCGTCGGCGCTCGAGGTTCGCGAACGATTGGAACAATTGCGTTGGTTAGAAAACAATTATACCATTAAAGTTGCCATAACAACGCATGAAGCCATTGCAACTGATACCCCTCAAGATTTAGATAAAA